>CAZUTR010000001.1:0-8769 GCA_964623545.1 uncultured Pirellulales bacterium
AAAAGAGTAGTGGAAGCCTTGTTTATCTGCATCAGGAGATTATCAATGTGCCGATGGGAAAGGTAATCGACCATATCAATCACGATAGTATGGATAATAGAAGCGCAAACCTCAGAGCCGCGACGCCAGCACAGAACATGCATAATAGAAAGAAATATGACAGAAAAAGCAGTTCAAAATATAAAGGAGTTCACTGGTATAAGCAGTATAGCAAATGGGCGGCGAGTATAAGAATTGAAAACAAAAGGATATTTCTGGGCTACTTCACCAACGAAATCGAAGCGGCCAAGGCCTACGATGAGGCGGCGAAGAAGTATCACGGCGAATTCGCGTGTCTTAATTTTCCCTCCTAAACGCTGTACGCTGGTAGGGCATCGGCTTAATAGTCTTTGACTTAACCGTCATCGTCGGTTAACCTTTATCAGCTATGAAAATGAAACTTACATCCTGTTTCGGTCTCGGTCTGCTTCCCATTGCCCCAGGGACATGGGGCTCACTGCCGCCGGCGATTATTTTCGTACTGATGTGCTATTCGAATACACCAACTATATTTATTGCGATTGTAATGGCGGCTTTGGCCTTGATTGGCTCTATAATTTGCATCACTTGCTCCCCTGCCATAATATTGGCGATGAATAATTCCGACCCCGGAATAGTTGTTGTCGATGAGGTTGCGGGTCAGGCCGTTACGTTCCTTTTCGTACTTGCCGTGCCGACCTATCGCGTCGGCATTATACAATCTATCGCATCGTGGTTTCCCTGCCCAATCTGTATAAGTGCAATTATTGCTTTTCTTCTATTCCGGGCATTCGACATTATAAAACCCTGGCCTATTTACCAGCTCCAAAAACTCCCGGAGGGCTGGGGCATTCTTGCCGATGATTTACTGGCAGGTGTGTATGCAGGTATATGCATCATTGTGCTTTACTTTATATTTAAATGAAACACGGACTCGGGAGATTCTTTAGGAAACAGCAATGACGACAGAATACTCCGTTGAGATATGCGGCAAGTTAGAGCAGTGGTTTCGCACTTATAACCTGTATCGACCAATGCGCATCGGTCTGTACGACCCGGGGACCGAGCTCACTTACGATGTAACAGGTCTGACAAGTCAAACTTCGACGAGGGTACATCTGGTGGTTGAAAAGTTTGTTGGGGGCGGTTTTGCCGGACAGGTCTATAAAGTAAAAATTTCAAATATCGAAGGTGGGCCGATAGACTCTCTCGAAGAGGGAAAAATCTGCGCGATGAAGATTCTCGTCCCCCCTTCGAGTTTTTCCCGCTTGTTTAGAAACGCCTTGTATTGGGTCGGCTTTCAAGGACCGTTCCAACTTCAGGTCAATCCTTCGGCGGCCAGGGCCGGGGCGCTGTGGCAGAAGTTCATCCGCCGGGCGGCGAAAAACCGCTTCGGCGATGAAAATACTGTTATAGATATTTATGCGACTTTCGTGGACCACAATCTGGGCAGCTGCGGCGAGTTGAGCGAGTGGGTCGACGGCAGAACGTGGCAACTGGAAGTTGATACGTACATGGATTTGCTGAAACACTGGTTAAGGAGTAAAACAGTTGACACCGAAAAACTCGGCTCGCCTGAATATCGAACAAAGAAGGTGTTTATGTCCGAGTTCGTAAAACTCCTTCATGATATGGGCGGTTTCGAATTTGCAAGGCAGTATGAGTGGTCAACGTGTAAAAGTCAGCCGAATTGTCTGAAACGCTACGGTACAGAAAACGAACCGGAGGGCGGGCTTGTAGTGGTTGATTTCAGGGCGGGGCTTGCGCTACTGCCGTTCTTGCCGATGAGTCCCGGAGATTTTAAGCTGATAGCAGGCGGTGTTTGTCGAGGCAGTCTGGTCCAGTTCGACCGCGGCGACCTCGGCAAGCTACAGAGCTTTGTCGATGAGCACAGTGACCAGTTCGCGGATATGCAACAGATGCAGGAGGAATTAAAATCAACGGAACAGGTGTACAGAGATTCGATTCCCGATGTCACGCACAATCACATGCGCTTGCTTTATGATCGCCAGCTTTGGACAACGATACTGGACAGCGCCGTGACCGGCTGGAAGGTGCGAGATCTGGTCGACGAGAAATGGGAAGCTCGGCTTCGCAGCAGCAAAGCTCTTACGTTATTGTTTTTGTTTATTGGTTTTGTTCCATTTATCGGCAAATGTGTTCGCAGGATTTGGGCCCGGCCGGACTGGCAAATGCACTACCAACAAATGCTCACAGACCGGCAGTATTTCAGGAGGGCTGTTTACGGATGGATAGCCGAAAAAGTGATTTTATGGCACAGAGCAGGCAGAGTAGATGAAGAAAAGTCGCTGAAGCTTGGCCTGTCGGTCGGATGGTTTTTATGCCACCTGCCACTGTCGCTGCTACCCGCCGGGCTTCACAGATTTGTGACAGATTGGGCGTTCTTTAAGGATAAGCTTCACTATATCTTCGTCCGGCCTATAAAGCTCTATTTTAGTGCCAAACTTCGCGAACAGTGGCTACGCGATATGGTCAGCGATGGCAAGAAAAAACACATTCTAACCAATCAGGACGCAGAGATAATTTTGTCTCAACTGGATGAGCCTTACATTCAACGTTACCTTGTCAGCTTAGTAGTACATCTTTTGACATTACCACTTACGCAGATTGTCTCAATCATTGTTGCCTGGATATATTACCGAAGGACCGGTGACAAACTCGGGGCTGGCGGGATATTGGTTTTGTTTCAGGTAGTACCAATTTCTCCCGGCTCAATCGCGAGAGGCATTTGGGCAGTGGGTATAGCTATTTACGACCGGAGCTTTAAGGATTACAACATTGCTGTGTTTCTTAGTTTCTTCAAATATATAGGTTATTTAGCATTTCCAATACAGATGACATATCACTATCCGGCCCTTGCGAGATTTATGGCCGGTCACTGGGCGACTGAGGCGGTGCATATTGTGCCGGTATTTGGTGAAAGAGGAGCGCTGCTGGAGCACTGGGTGTTTTGTCTGTTCTATAACTGGCCATTGACGATTCGCCGGAGAATGCTCAAACGAGCTGAAATGCGGGCATCGCTAAAACCGCGATATTGGCACGTTGGTCTGTATGCTATCGCTGCAGTTTTCATTTTTGCCCTTGCTGATTTTGTCTACCTTAAAAATTTGGGCCAAATGCCGAGTTTGAAGGATATCTGGCTGCTTGTGCTCTCCGTTCCTCTGGTTTGTGGTGGGGCTGTGACTGTCGGCTGTGGAGGGGCGAAATTATGGAAACGGTTCATCGCAGCGACTATTTGTGGGATTACTGTTGGTTTGCTTTCTGCGATTGTTTCTGTTTTACTTGCCCGGAATAATGGTATTGAAATTGGTGGGTTTGCGTCAGTTTCTATATGGCGGATGTTTATTTTCGCGATTCTGGCGACTATCGGAGCGGTAATTACGGAATTAAAGCTGCCTGACCCTGATTTGGAATAGAAGTTGTCTGTCGCTGAACTGCATAAAATTCCCGGAAAGTACATTCTGCCGAAAATTGCGTTATTTGAAAAGTCTAAAAAGTACAAATATTGCTGGAATATGCTGCATATTTAGCGATACTGAAGAAAGAAGACAAAAAACTAAAAACTTTATAAAAAAGACTGGAAAATCGAGCATTCAGGTGTATAATGCTTAACTGCCCGGAGGTGTTAACCTTGTGGCTTGGTTTTTATGATGAGCTTATAAGGAGTTGTGATTTCAAAGCAGGTTTGGAGGAAATTTTAGATTATGTTGGATGGTTATAGCTCTCTGTGCGATGATTTTTATATAGATATGTATATCAATACGAAGCTTGAGCTACCAACTCAGCGTGACACAATATTGGTTTTCTTCGAGCGGATACAAAAGCAGTTTCCTTCTATGGGATACTTCTACCGCGGGGAGAATGATGAGTATTATCTCGAAGAAGAGCGTGATACCGGCCATTATCGCTGGGTTGCACTGGAGTCGGACCGCATCGGTTCCGGCATCACCAACCCCTCAAGTTTCCAGGATGCCTACAATCAGGACATAATGGTGCTCGAGTTCGTTCCCCATATGCTCGGTATAAGCCATCTGGATATTGATCCGCTGGACGTTAGTTTTGCTATGGATTTCGAATGTGCAGGTAACCATGACGAGGTCATCGCGGAGGCATTGTTCGGCTCGACAGCTTTCGGCTGTCTGCTGGACTTACCTGCAGCTAAACCCATTGTATTTTCACCGGGGGTGGTTGTTGCGTTTTCGGAGGACAATCGAACACAGGTGCGAATAAGCGTAGAGTCAAGAACAAGCATCTTCCACCCCGGAAAAAAGAGACAAAATCCGGGACAACCCATAAGTTTGTCGGTTACAATTCGACAGTATCCGCAAATCCCGAGAAAGTTTGACGCGGTAGAGTCTTTTAAGAATCAATGTGCACTGGCCCAGGATTTAATGGATGAAAAAATAGTTCCAAATTTTGTCCATCCTTTATACAATGTCATTGCTCAGAAGAGATTAACGTAGTTTACACATAACCGCGGCTCAAATATAGCAGAAAGGACCTCAAAAAATGGCTGTTGAAGCACCGCTCAGCAAGTTCAAAAAAAACAACTTCAAAATTTATATCGGTGTTGCTGTTCTTTTCGCGGTTATCTTTGCTTACGACGGTTACTTAAGTAAATACGAATGGTCCGGCCGTCACAGCTTTTACCAAAAACATGTAAAAGACGGCGAGCCCGACGACACGATGAGATTTAATCAGATAGCACCAATCTTCCTCGTTGCTCTTGCAGTCCTATTAGCAGGTCGATTCTGGGCCGTTAAGAACAGGAAATTGCTCGCGGACGAGAGCCAGCTTGTTATCGATGGAACAGAAAAGATTTCCTACGATACCATACAAAAAATAGATAAAACCTATTTTGATTCAAAGGGCTATTTTGTAATCACGCATAAAGATAAGGACGGCAAGGAAACCAACCGCAAGCTGAGCGACAGAACTTACGATAATCTTGCAGCAATTCTGAATGAACTCGTGGCAAAAATCAGTTGAAATCACTCAAATAATCTCTAAGATTTGCTTTGTTAACCGCAATGTGCTGTGTTCGGGGGCTGTTGCGGTTTATCTTTGTATTTTTTTTATGAATCCACATTTTGCAGCTAATTGCAAAATGGCAATCTGTTGTTAAGGAACGCGTGCAATGAACACTTGTGTTGTGGGATTACAGTGGGGTGATGAAGGCAAGGGCAAGATTGTTGATATCCTTGCCGAACACAACGACATCGTAGTCCGGTACAGCGGCGGAGCAAATGCCGGGCATACCGTAGTTATCGGTGACAATCGTTTTGCTCTGCACCTTTTGCCCAGTGGAGCTGTTCGGCCAAATGTTGTCTGTGTCATTACAAACGCCGTGGTTGTTGACCCACAGACACTACTGGAGGAAATCGGGACACTTGCTAAAAAGAATATCACAATAACGGGACGGCTGTTTATAAGTGAAAACGCGCATCTTGTACTGGATTACCACAAAAAAGAAGACCAATTGAGCGAAGAGTCACTCGGTAAGAATAAAATTGGAACGACTATCAGAGGTATTGGTCCCTGTTGTGCAGACAAAGTCGGCAGAACATACTCTCTCCGTATGTCCGACCTTAGAGACCTCGAAAAACTCAAAGTGAAGCTGCAAACGATTGTCGAGTATAAAAACAAGGTCTTCACCGCACTTTACAAAACTGAGCCCATAAGTGCGGAGGCCATTTACGAAAAGTGCAAATCTTATGCCGATAAGCTGCTTGGTTTTACTATTGACACTACTGAATTTTTGCACACATCAATCGCCGAGGGCAAATCCATTCTTTTTGAAAGCGCACAGGGAACGCTTCTGGATGTGGACCACGGCACTTATCCCTTTGTAACCAGCTCGAATTCAAGCTCTCTTGGTATGCCGTCCGGTTCCGGCGTGCCGGCAAAGGTGGTCGATAAATTCCTGGGCGTGGCAAAGGCCTACACAACCAGGGTCGGTGCAGGACCATTCCCGACTGAGCAGGACAATGATACCGGTCAACGCATCCGTGACAGAGGCAATGAATATGGAACTACCACAGGTCGGCCGCGGAGGTGTGGCTGGTTCGATGCCGTGGCGGTTTCTTATGCTGCTAAGCTGGGCGGAGTCGATGCAGTGGCGATATTGCACCTCGATACTCTCAGCGGCTTAAAAGAATTGAAAATCTGCAAGGCATACAACATCGACGGAAAACAAACTTCCTTCTTTCCGGCAAATTCCGCCAGACTCTCTCGAGCACAGTGCGTTTACGAAACCGTCCCCAGTTGGGAAGAAGAAATAACGGAGGCGAGAAGCTTTAATGAACTGCCGCCAAATGCCCAAAGCTACCTTACTTTTATTGAAGATATAATCAAAAAGCCAATCACAATAATTGGTGTAGGCCCCAAGCGAAAGCAAACGATATTCAGGTGATTGGTAATTGGTTCATTGTTAATCGATAAACTACGAACTGTTAGACAGTGGAAAAAAATAACGAAGAAAAATTAAAGAGGGCCGCTGCAAAGCTGGGGCTGGCTGTTGAACAGATGCCCCGCCACATCGCTATCATTATGGACGGCAACGGTCGATGGGCCGAAAAACGTAATCTGCCTCGAGCCGAGGGACATCGTCAAGGTGGAAAGACCGTCGAGAAAATAGCTCTGCATTGTGTCAACATCGGTATAGAATCTCTGACTTTATATACTTTCAGTATTGAGAACTGGAAAAGACCTAAGAGCGAAATCGATGCCCTTATGCACCTGTATTCCCAATATCTTATTGGAATCCGCTCTATGCTGAGAAAAAATAACGTAAAGTTAGTCCATCTCGGCCGGCTTGAACAATTGCCCTCTACAGTACAAACTGAACTTACAAAAACGATGAACCTGACAAGCGCCAATACGGGCATGATACTTGCTCTGGCGCTGAACTACAGCGGTAGAGCGGAATTAGTAGATGCAACCCAAAAAATCGCCGAAAAATATAAAAACGGTCAGCTCACCTTTGAGGAGATTGACGAGCGGTGCATAAGCGAACATTTGTACAAGCCTGCTCTTGCTGAGCCAGACTTTTTGATACGCACCGCAAACGAACAAAGGGTTAGCAATTTTCTACTTTGGCAAATTTCATACAGCGAATTCTACGTCACAAAAACACTCTGGCCCGACTTTAATGAATCAGACCTCGAAGAAGCAATACTTGCTTACTCACAGCGGGAAAGAAGATTTGGGGACATAAGAGTCAAAGGCAAAATGTAAAACGTATTCCATCCAGGATACGAAATACAAGATGCGCAACTTATGCTAAAGTATAGATTGATTTTTGGTACGTTGATGACTGTTTTTTTCACCTCCGTCGTTATTCTCGACGGCTGGCTCGACGGCTCACTGACGATATCGACATCCGACGATTTATCGATTAAGGCAACGTTCCTGTGCATACTAGTGGTTTTGTTAATAATTCCCGCTCTACTCGAATTATCCCGGCTCGCAGCAGCTAAAAAGGTGAAAGTGTTCACCTTACTTTCAATAATCGGCGCTATTTTGTTTGCATCATATCGTTATTGGATGCAATTTATCGTGATTCCGTCCGGTCTGCTTTTGTTGTTCATTTCAGCCTTTGTGCTGTTATCGTTGCTGCTCGGCCAATACTTGCACCACGGCACGTCAGGGGTCATCGCGAATTGTGGAGCAAGTTATTTTTGTATTGCCTATCTTGGGATTTTAAGCAGCTTTGTTCTTGCCGTCAGAATTGATTATGGTCTGTGGTCGTTGTTGATGTTTATTTTTGTTGTAAAGTTTGCTGACATAGGAGCTTATGCGTTTGGCAGTATGTTCGGTAAACACAAGTTTTCGCCTAACATAAGCGCCGGTAAAACTTGGGAAGGTATGGCCGGAGCAGTTGTAACATCCTCGATAGTTGCTGTGCTTTTTGCCATAAGTTTTGATATAATGTTTTGGTGGTTGGCCGTAATTTTCGGCATTTGTTTTGCCTTTATAGGCCAGTTTGGTGATCTAGCCGAGTCTATGATGAAGCGGGATGCCGAGCAAAAAGACTCGGCAAAGAAGGTCCCGGGCTTCGGCGGAATACTTGATATCATTGATTCACCGCTGATAGCTGCGCCATTTGCGTATTTGTTCTTTTATTTTTTGGCTAATCTGCATAAGTAATCTCAAAATGTCATTAATCTTATTTTGAGATTTAAAATAAAAGGAAATTATGGAAGTTACGATACAGTTAGATTCAGCCGGAAGAGATGTTGAGCTCTTTGGTCCGGCCGACAGTCATCTTCGTCTCTTGCGTCAAGCCCTCGATGTCAAAATTGCAGCCAGAGCGGGTAATCTGAAAATCATTGGCAAAGAAAAAAATGTGGATAGAGCTGTTCAGGTTATCCAAAGAATGCAAAAACATCTCAGCAAGCGAAGGTCACTTACTGCGACAAATGTAGCTGATTTTATCAGTCGGGACATCGCCTCTGAACCAAGCGAAACCAGCCAAGACATTACGGTTTATTCTCACAAGAAGGTTGTCGAGCCCACGACAAAAGGCCAACAGAAATATATCGAAACGATGCTGGCCAACGACCTTACTTTCTGTATAGGTCCCGCCGGAACCGGCAAAACGTATTTAGCCATTGCAGTGGCCGTTTCAATGCTGAAGAAAAAACAAATCAGAAAAATCATTCTTGCTCGCCCGGCCGTGGAGGCAGGTGAAAAACTCGGTTTTTTGCCCGGTGATATACAGGCAAAGGT
>CAZUTR010000001.1:8869-29346 GCA_964623545.1 uncultured Pirellulales bacterium
GGTCCCGGCCAAAAAAGCGGGATGGTAGAGGCAATTGAAACCTTACGCCGTATCAAGGGTATCGCTTGTGTTGAATTAACACAAAGGGACATAGTCCGGCATCGGCTGGTGCAAAATATCGTGCGGGCATATAGAAAGAAGACGGAAGGCAGAAGACAGAAGACAGATTAGTGAATTAGTTAATTGTTGAGTATTGATTATTTAATCAATTGACCAATCATCAATAACCAGTTACCAATATTGAGCATGTGGTTTTTCAAAAAAACGAGTCTGCGTCGAAGTCAGGTGCGAAAAAATATCGCCACTGAGCGATTCCTGCATGTAAGCCGGTTTGCCAATGTTGATTTTGTCGGCTCTACTTTTGTATGGCTCGGTTTTGTAGTTCTTTGTATTATTATTATTTCACTCGAACTTATCCTTGAGGCCCACTATTCCGGTTTGTTCCCGATAGCCGCCGTTTTGGTATTAATTTCCCTGGCCGCCGCCGCTTACATTCATAATTATGAGAGACGAATCGTAAAAAGTCGCCTCAGAGCGATGGTACTGGCAGGACTGTTTCTCCTACTATTAGCCACTACCAAGCTCGGTATATTCCTAGCACAAAAAAGTTCCTGGGCCACCGGGACCGCTGTCGCAGCGGCTATCATCATGGCTATCACTTACAACCAACGTTTCGCCATTGGAATGAGTTTGTTTTATTGCCTCTTTGCTTTCTTTGCAGCCGGGCAAACTTCAAATATTAACCTGTTATTGGTTATGACTGCAGGTGCTCTTACCTGCTGCTTCTTACTTAGAGAAATTCGCACAAGAATGAAACTGCTTGAGGTCAGCGCTTTGGCAGCAGCGATAGTATTTGTAACATCGGTTGCTTTGGGCTTGCGAACTCAGCAGGACAATGTTTTTTACAATGCAGTTTGGCATGCTGCTGCCACATTATTGGTTGGTATTGTCATTCAGAGCTTACTGCCACTGATAGAAAAAGTTTTTCACACCGCAACGAGTATGACGCTTCTCGACTACAGTGATGCGAATCAGCCGCTGTTAAAAAGACTTGCGATGGAAGCGCCCGGCACGTTCAGTCACAGCCTTCTGATTGGTTCTATCGCTGAGGCCGCTGCCGAGACAATCAAGCGCAATGGTCTTTTGTGCAGAGTCGGTGCCTATTATCACGACATCGGGAAAATTAACAAGCCCGGTTACTTCGTCGAAAATGAGCTGGGTTCTTCCAGCCGCCACAAGGAGCTTTCTCCTACGATGAGTCAGCTGGTCATAGTGGGTCATGTTAAAGATGGGATAGAGATGGCCAAGGAATACGGTCTGCCCTCTGTACTGTGGCAGTTTATCGAAACACACCATGGTACGACGCTGGTTGAGTATTTCTACCACGAGGCCCAAAAACAAAAGGGCAGGAGGTCAAAAACAAAAAATGCCAATGCGCCTGCCGAGAGTGAGTTTAGATATCCCGGTCCAAAGCCGCGTACCAAGGAGGCTGCCATTGTAATGTTAGCCGATGTGGTAGAAGGTACTGTCAGGTCACTGACCGAAGTTACACCTATGAAGATAGAGACGGTTGTGCATAATATGGCAATGAAACGCCTCCAGGATGGTCAATTCGATGAATGCGATTTGTCTCTGCGGGAGCTCAGCCAGATAGAAGTGAGTTTATCCAAATCTCTTGCAGCACACTACCACGCGAGAATTGCCTATCCCACCGGCGCCGATGAACCTGAAAGCACTGGCACAGGCAAATTTTCTAACTGAACCAAACAAGATATGCAAAATATAGTCGTTGATATTTCAAAAAATTTTGAAGGCATAGATGTCCATCAGCCCAAACTGGAAAAGCTCGTCAGAGCTATTTGCAGTCGTTTTAAAATCTCACAAGCGACTGTTGATATAGCGATAGTTGACGATGCTCAAATACGGAAAATTAACAAACAATTTTTAAATCGCGATTACGCAACTGACTGTTTAAGTTTTGACCTGTCTGATGAAAACGACACCAGACTTAACGAGAACCAGACGCGGGAAAATGAGTTGGAAACCCTTGAAACCAGTTTGCTCAAATCATTCGAGTTGGTAGTCAATGGCCAAAGAGCCATCGAAGAAGCAAAATTGCGAGGCCAATCAGGCGAAGCTGAATTGGCTCTTTACATAACGCATGGCCTGTTGCATACCCTCGGATTTGACGATTCTCGACCGGACAAGGCGGAAAAAATGCACATGCTGGAGAATGAAATTTTACAACAACAAGGTTTCGGTTTGGTATATAATAAGGGTGAAAAAGCGCGATAGAACAAGGGCGAAAGCAACTTATGACTTATGTGGCTTTTATTTATATAAATAATTCAGAGGGTATTAAGTGAACGATATTGTATTGTTTGTTATATTGATTTGTCTTTTCGCTTTGGGGACAATGTTTTTTTCTGTCAGCTCAATTACCCTTCGAACATTTTCACGCACTAAGCTGCAGGAGGTTCTGAAGACAAAAAACGATGGCCGGGACCCTGAAAAGCTCACCGAAGTGATTTCAGATAATGCGGAAAAACTGATTATGAGCTGTGCTTTGTATCGGCTCATTTTCAACATGTGCATTTTGCTGTTACTGCTGGCAATTTTATCAAGCCGGCGTCATACAGGCCCACAGTTCAGTGACTATCTTCTCGCATTTATCATCTCAATGGCTATCTTTTTAGTATTCAGTCTTGCGATTCCACATGCCTGGTCCAAATACTCCGGCGAAAAAATCCTGGGTCGAACACACAAAATACTGATGCTGTCCGCTGCTGTAACGACTCCGCTGCTCTATGTTCACAAATATACCGATGGGTTGGTACGCCGACTCGCAGGTGTCGCCCAGATGACTCCTGAAGAAGACAGAGAAGAAAAGCAGGAAGAGTTTTTAAACGGTCTTGAGCAGCATAGAATAGAAGGAGTGGTTGATGAAGAAGAGCAGGAGATGATAGAAAATGTGCTCGAATTGAGTGACACAGCAGCTGATGAGATTATGACACCTCGAACAGATATGACAGCGGTGGAGGTCACTTCCGATTTAACCAGTGTTATAGAAACTATCAACGCAGCGGGTCATACACGTGTGCCTGTATATGAAGAGAATATCGACAACATAATCGGATTTATCTACGCCAAGGACCTGCTTAGTGAAATCGGCAAGAAATCGGCGGACTTCAGGTTGCGTGACAAATTACGCAAGGCATATTTCGTCCCTGAAACAAAACCGCTCAGGGCTCTGCTGCACGAATTTCAGAATCAGAAGCTGCACATAGCCGTAGTGCTCGATGAATATGGCGGCACGGCAGGCATCATCACTATAGAAGACATTCTCGAAGAGCTTGTCGGCGAGATAACCGATGAGTATGAAAAAACACCACCTGAACCGATACAGAAAATCGACGAAAACACCATCGAAGTTGACGCCAGAACGAGTGTTGACGATTTGAACGATGAGTTTGAATTAAATCTGCCCGAGGATGAAGATTACGACACTATCGGCGGTTTTGTTTTCTCGAATTTAGGATATATTCCCAAAACCGGTGAAAACTTCGATTACAAAAATCTGAGATTCACCATCAAAGCCGCCGAAGCAAGACGTATAAAGAGAATCAAAATAGAGAAGCTTGAAGCGTGAAAGGTTCTTGACATAAAGTGCGACCACAAGATACGCTTCGTGTGAAACGGTAAGATGCTGACCAAGGATGTAGCTATTTGCATACGAGCTGTCGATTACTCCGAGACATCTCAAATCGTAACTTTTTTCACAAGAACAAACGGCAAGCTAAGCGCCATAGCCAAGGGCTCCAAACGCCCAAAATCGGCTTTCGATGGGCCGCTTGAAGTATTTTCACACGGAAGCATAGTTTTTTCGGATTCGTCAAAAGAAAAACTTGCAACACTGACCGAGTTCGAGCAGCAGCCCGGCTTTTCAAATCTGCCAATGAGCCTATTTGCTTTGAATTGTTGTCTATTCGCCGCCGAGTTGGTTAATCTATTGACCGACGACTACGACCCGCATCCTCAACTCTTCGATAGTTTTCTACAGTTTTTACAAAACATCAACGAGAGACCTGCTGCCTCGTCTTGCGATGAGAGTCGCAGAGGCAAGCGAAAGACGAGGGACAAGAGGCGAAGTGCCCTGTCACTGTTGATATTGTTTCAACTAACATTACTGAAAGAAATTGGTTTACAGCCGATTCTACATGCCTGTACAAATTGTAAGAATTCTTTTTCCAAAGATTGGCCGCAAGTTTTTTTTAGCAGTTCAGCCAATGGATTGATATGTAAAGATTGCGAGGCAAGTTTTCCCGACAAGGTCAGACTGACTAAATCAGCAGCGAATTGTTTGGCTGATGTAAAATTGATTGCCAAATCAGATGAAAAAGTATTAAACGAAATCGAAAAAATCTTGATTCACCACTTTTCCGAAACCCTAGGTAAACAGCCCAAAATGGCAAAACACATTCTGAGAAACTAAAATGCCGAACAGTAGAATAAAATCAGCTCTTGAACACCGATGCTTTCCGGCAGCCCTTGCGTTTTTTGCCTTTGTTATAATGCTGCCTGCCTTGTATGAAGGATTGATGATGGATGACCTGATTCATCGTGCAATTTTAATCAGCCCCTCACAACTTCCCGAGCAACTACTTAATACAGGTATGGTTCCCAAGAACTCCGGCAGCCTTAAAGCGGCGATGTTCAATCAGTTTGGATTTAGCCGTGACAGTCAGGACATCGAAAAAGCAAAGGATTACGGCGTACTGCCCTGGTGGACATCTGATAACATCAAAGCTTCATTATGGCGACCACTGTCAAGTTTCACCTACTGGCTCGACTATCAACTGTTCCCTGACAGCCCAGCGCTGATGCACGCCCACAGTATCCTTTGGTTTTCAGCAGCTATATTTCTTATTACGCTTTTCTACCGTCGGTTGATGGGTATTACCTGGGTTGCGGGATTTGCGGCGGTTCTTTATCTGCTGGACGAAAACAACTATACCCCTGCTATGTTCATTGCAAACAGACACGCCTGGGTGGTCATCTTCTTCAGTATGCTTTGTATATTGTTTCATGACCGCTGGCGTAAAAATAATTCACTTACTGCAGCCGTCTTTGCCCAGGTATTTCTACTTGCCTCGCTTTTGTCAGGCGAGGCTGGCATCACGACATTTGCATTTCTTTTCGCATACGCTCTTATGCTTGAGAAATCCCATTGGCGTCGCAGGATTCTTAGCTTAGTCCCTGCAATTATTGTGATAGTTTTATGGCGAATTACATATAATGCTCTTGGCTATGGCATTTCGGGCAGCAGCTTATATCTCGACCCTGTTAGTAATCCGCTGCTTTACGCTTCGGCATTGCTTAAGCGAGTTCCATTGATGCTTATGGGCCAGCTTGGCTGTATACTGCCCGACTTAGCGTTTTTCCTTCGGGATTCAGCCAGGATTAAACTCCTGTTTATAGCCGCAGTTTTTCTTGTGTTGCTGTTTATTATATTTTTACCTTTGCTGCGCAAGAGCCACTTGGCACGCTTTTGGTTCACAGCGATGGTGCTTTCCACCCTGCCCTTTTGCGCAACAGTCCCAAGCGCTCGAAACCTATACTTTGTAGCCATTCCCGCTTTCGGCCTTGTCGCACAATTCGTAGCCGGCCTCTTCACTAAAGAAAACTGGATACCCAGGTCGCGCTTCCGGCGAGACTTTGCCTGGGCAGTATGTATAATATTGATTTTGGTGCATATCCCAATGGCGGCGGCCGGAAGGATTATAACTCCCAGGATGACATCATTTATCATGAGTATAATGAATTACTCAGACCGGATTAAATCTACACCTGGAATAGAAAAAAAAGACGTAGTTATTATCAATGCCCCAAGTCCCTTATCAATGGCGTTTACTCCATTTACCAAATCTTATCAAGGCGAACCACTGCCGAAGAGTATACGCTGTTTAGTTCCCTCGTTTAGACCTTTGGAGGTCTTTCGAGTTGATGAGAGCACACTATTGATAAAGGCTCAGTCTGGCAATCTATTCACACCTGAGCAATCCAGCCCAATGCACCTTGTTTACTTCTATAAGATGTTCAACGATTTATTTCGAAGTGACGAACTGACGTTCCATGTCGGTGACATTGTGGAATTGTCTCGCTTAACGATTGAAATAGTCTCTGTTGATGACAAATCCATGCCTACAGAAGTTTTGTTTACTTTTGAAGTGCCGCTCAATGACCCATCCTTACATTTACTTCAGTTCTATTGGGGCTATGGCACTTACTTATCGTTCAAAATACCACCAGTCGGTGAAACTGTTCAAATACCGGGACCGCCCATAGCACATTTAGAAGATGTAACAGATTTCATAACGGCTTCTTTGACAACTCGGTAATCTGAATGCAGCTTATTGTTCGTCTTGTTCGAAAAGCTCCGGTTCACCAGAGATGTGTTTGGCTTTATGATATTTTAGCCCGAGATGTTCACACGCTTTTTTTGTGATTTCCCTTCCGCGTTTGGTACGCCGCAGGAAACCAATCTGTAACAGAAACGGCTCGACTACATCTTCGAGAGTGTCTCTTTCTTCGCCTAAAGTGGCTGCGATGGCCTCGATGCCCGCCGGTCCACCCTCATAAACATTAGCCAGCGCCCGCAGGACGGCCCTGTCCATCTCGTCTAAGCCCAGAGAATCTATCTGCTCCATCTTAAGGGCGCTTTCGACAATTGTTGTAGTAAGTACTCCTTTACCCTTGACCTGCGCGTAATCACGCACACGCTTTAAGAGTCGGTTTGCCACACGAGGAGCACCACGCGAACGGCCTGCAATCAACTCCAGCGTGCCATCATCACACTTAAGAGACAACAGATTAGCCGACCACTTTAGAATCTGCGTCAGCTCATCGGTATTGTAAAATTCCAGATGGTAAAGCATTCCGAATCGGCTGCGGAGCGGAGCACTGAGTAGTCCGGCCCGCGTAGTTGCGCCAATTAAAGTAAATCGCTTGAGGGGGAAATTTATGGTTTTTGCGTGAAGACCGCTGTCGACTGTAAAATCGACCTTGAATTCCTCCATTGCCGGGTACATAAACTCTTCGACCGGCGTGCTGAGCCGATGAATCTCATCGATAAAAAGCACATCGCCGGTATCGATATTACTCAAAAGTCCCATCACGTCGCCGGCCTTGGTCAAAGCCGGCCCGGATGTGCAGCGAATAGCAGAGCCCATCTCATTGGCAACCACGTGAGCAAAAGTTGTTTTACCCAATCCGGGAGGGCCGTAAAACAATATATGCTCCAGCGGCTCGCTCCTGCCCTTGGCTGCCTCAATAGCTATTGAAAGCTTTTCTGTAACACTGCACTGACCGACACACTCATCCAATTGCTTCGGTCTTAAAGAGATATTAAAATTCTCTTCCGCTTCACTCAGTGACCTGTTACTTATAACCCTGTTTATCGCCATAATATAAAACCAAATTGTCATTGCGAGGAGCGCAGCAACAAAGCAATCTCAATCATTCACAAGATAGAGATTGCCGCGCCCTCACTTTGTTCGGGCTCGCAATGACATCCACGTTTTGCATCTTGATTTTAGATTTTGTTTTTATACTTCTATTCCCTGTTTTAATCTATATACCAAAGGCACAAGCTCCTCGGCCGATTTTACATCCGGGTGCTTTTTGCAGGCAAGCTCGATAAGCTCCATCGCCTCGTTTCTTTTTTCACCCCAGGCAATAAGAATCTCCATCGCCTCGGCCTGGTACGGCTTAAATACTGCCTGGGCTGCTCCAGCCACCTCGGCTCCAATAGCAAAGTCACCGAGTTTACCCTTTAGTTCGGCGATAATCTGCTGAGCCATTCTTTTGCCTACTCCATCCAGCGCCGTAAGTATTTTGTCATCACCATTCTCTATCGCTGCCGCAATTGTGGCTATGGGCATAGATAACAGGCGAAGACCTTTCTTGATGCCTATTCCCTTGACGCCCATAAATCTTTTGAAAAAGTCCCTCTCGCCGGCACTTAAAAAACCTATCATTCTCGGTATCAAATTTCCTCCGCCCGGCGCACCCTCATAATATTCCATAGTGCAAAGACTGACACCAGTCCCCATTTTGTCCGACAGCATATTTACACAGTAGCCGGGCAACATTACTTCATACCCGACCGCCCCGACCTGCACAAGGGCACTGTCGGCATTGAGCTTGACAAGTTTTCCTTCAATTCGAGCTATCATCCTTGAGCATCTCTTCCAGAATTTGGGCAGCATCTTTGACTACTTGTGAACAAACCTTTCTGAAAAGCCCTTCATTTACGGCTTTTTCCATACCCTCTTCGGTTCGTATATCACAACCAATTAAATCCAGGCAATTAGTTGATTTATTTCTCCGGCAGAATTTTTCGACAAACTCGATAATCTTATCATACGGTTTATCTTTGCCTTTTGCGAATTTCAATCCAAGAACCATAAAGGCCCCGGTAACGGCTCCACATGTACCACCGATACGCATCCCTCCACCGAATCCTGAGGCGATTTCAAAAGCTTGGTCAGACACAATTCCAAACCCCCGACCGTATGTGGCAAAGATGGCCTGCGAACAGTTATAGCCGTTCTCAAAACATTCTACCGCTTCTTCTACCCTACTCATATTATTTCCACTAACTTATTCGAATTCGCACAGCAAAGCGCAACCGCCACCGCATCGGCCACATCATCCGGCTCAGGCAGTTTTGGCAAAGACAAAATAGTTTGAATAGTTCTTTGAACTTGCTGTTTTGACGCCCTGCCGTTGCCTGTGAGTGATTTTTTTACACGTGTAGCACTGAAACTTTTGATTTTAATCTCAACTTCAGCGCATTTTTGTAATATGACACCCCTCGCATGCGCCATCAATATCGACGTCTTCGGATGAGCATAGTGCGAGTACAGCTCTTCTATTGCTACGACATCCGGCCCAAATCTTTTCAGCAGCGACTCGGTATCCCTGGCTATACTGTCCAGGCGCTGCTCCATCGCCAGGTCACTGGTGGTTTGAAAAATGCCCGCTTCAATCAACCCCTCTTTACCACCGTTTGTTTCTATGCAGGCGTATCCACAAACCTGTAAACCAGGGTCGATACCGAGTATTCTCATTTGGCTCTCCACTCAGTCGAGTTGGGATTATCTTCCAAGATAATACCAATTTCGTTTAGTTTGTCGCGAATAGCATCAGCTCTGACAAAATCTTTTTGTCCGCGAGCATCGCTGCGCTGCTCAATCAATACTCTAACCAGCTTGTCAACCATCTCGTCATTTGCTTTGCCGGCCTGCGGCTGTCCGTCTCTGATGAGCCCTAAAACATCCGTTCCAAGTTTGTGAAATAAACCATCCACCGCATCGAGAGTCTGTACGGTTGTATTGCTATCTTCGAGGATATCGTTCGCCAGTCGAACAAGCTCGAAAATAACCGACAGCGCAACAGCGGTATTTAAATCATCATTCATCGCCGCTTCAAACTTTTCTTTCAACTGATTCAGTTGCTTAACTACTTCTTTGTCAACCTCGCCATCAGAAGCGGTCTTGCGTTTTTTATCCAGCTCATCGGCAGCACCTGATATTTTCTCGTAGCCGCTTTGAGCTGCGAACAGCGCTGCATCCGAAAAATCGAGCGGACTTCTATAGTGACTGTTCAAAACCAACTGCCGTATCGCAAGAGGGTCATAGCTTCTTGTTAATCTTTCATGGGTACCGGAAAAGGCCTCCGCCAAAGTGATGAAGTTATTCAAGCTTCGGCTCATTTTTTTGCCGTCGACCGTGACCATATTGTTGTGCAGCCAGTAGCGAACAAACTGCACACCGTTAGCCGCTTCAGACTGAGCAATCTCACACTCATGATGCGGAAAGATGTTATCCAGTCCGCCGCCGTGAATATCGATTGTCTGGCCGAGATATTTCATACTCATTACAGAACACTCAAGATGCCATCCCGGAAATCCCATGCCCCACGGACTCGGCCACTGCATAATATGGTTCGGCTCTGCTTTTTTCCAAAGTGCAAAGTCCGCCGCGTTTTTCTTGTCCGCTGACACCTCCACACGGGCTCCCGATATCATATCTTCGACTTTACGACCTGATAGTTTTCCATACTCCTCAAACTTGGAGACGTCAAAATACACAGAGCCGTTTGCCTCGTAAGCGTAGCCCTTTTCCAGCAGTATTTTGACCATCTCTATCTGCTCGACTATATGGCCGGTGGCTCGCGGGCTGATATCAGGCCGAACGCAGTTCAACTTGTCCATATCCTCAAAGTAGCTGCGGGCATAGAACTCAGCCACTGCCATGGGGTGTTTGCCTTCTCTCATAGCGGCGACCATCATCCGGTCTTCGCCCTCCTGTGCGTCACCGAGCAAATGACCCACATCAGTTATGTTCTGAACATAAGTCACGCTGTACCCAAGGTAGCGAAGATAGCGAATCAGAACATCAAAACTCACGTAGCTCTTCGCGTGCCCTAAATGCGTAGCCCCATACACGGTCGGCCCGCAGACATAAATTCCAACCTTGCCTTTATGCAACGGCTTGAATTTCTCTTTTTTCCTCGTCAAACTGTTATATAGTTCCAATGCCATCTGCTGTTACCTTCAGTAATTATTTATCTTAGACCTTATTGTAGCGTTAAATCTTCTATTATCAATAGTCGGTGCTCAACGTCGACTATAGTGTTCTTCGTTGTTTTATTCTTAAAAGGGCTGTTGCGGTTGCTGCTATCGCCTGTCCCGCTCCAATATCGCCAAGCCCTTCATTTGTCTTTGCCTTGACATTTACAGCCGTAAAATCAATCCCCAGCAGCCCGGCAATATTTCTCTTCATCTGCCCTTTATGTGCCTCCAAACGCGGCTGTTCAGCATGTATTATCAAATCGATATTGACTACTTCCCATTGTTTTTCTTCAAGTTTATCTTTTACGATAAGCAAAAGCTCTTTACTGTTGGCATCTTTCCACTTTGCATCCGTATCGGGAAAAAGTGTCCCTATATCACCCATTCCGCTCGCCCCAAGTAAGGCGTCAATAACTGCATGCAGAGCCGCATCCCCGTCACTGTGGCCGGCCAGGCCGGCGGGATATGGAACAAGCACGCCACCGAGCATTAAATTCCGACCCTCGACTAAAATGTGAATATCGGTGCCTATGCCTGTTCTATACTCAGCTTTTGGCTGCTCAATCACAGTATTCCCTTTGTGCTTGGGACATCCGTCCCGACAATTTTAACCGCCTGGGCCAATGCCTGTCCTAGTCCCTTGAACACCGACTCGGCTATGTGATGACTGTTTGTGCCGTACGGTACGTTTATATGAAGATTGAACTTTCCGGTGTTGGAAAAGCTTCGCAGCATCTCCTCAAGACACTCTACATCAAGGTCGCCTATCTTGTCCGTTCTGTAGCCAACATTATAGACACAGCTCGGTCTGCCTGACAAGTCAACCGCCACGTTGGCCAAGGCATCTTCCATTGGCACAGAGCTGTTCCCGTATCTGGCGATACCTTTTTTGTCACCAAGCGCCTTTAAAAGGCACTCACCAAGACATATTCCTATATCTTCGGCTGTATGATGTGCATCGACATCAAGGTCACCTTTGCTTTTGACCGTCAGGTCGATTTTGCCGTGTTTGCTCAGATGCGTAAGCATGTGGTCCAAAAAACCGTTGCCCGTATCAATATCGTATTTACCCACTCCATCCAGATTCAGCTCAACGCTAACATCGGTTTCTTTCGTTTGTCTATGCTTATTAGCAACTCTTTTTTCCATTATAATATCCTTGTTTATACCATTCTTAGCGGAGCAAGGAATTTATTCACTAACAACTATTCCCTATTTAAGTTTTTTTTCAAAGCTCCGAGCAGCTTATCATTTTGTTCTTCTGTTCCCACTGATATTCTCAATTTATCACTTAGCCCGGGCGAGTCAAAGTATCTGACATATATATTTCGCTGCACGAGTTTATCATAAATTTCATTTGCTTTGCAGTCTTTAGTTTCGGCAAGAACAAAGTTGGCGGAACTGTTCAGTACTTCGAATCCCATCGCCCTCAACCGCTCAGTTAGTCTCTTTCGTTCTTTTTTTACCTTTTCAATATTCTGTTCGAAGTACTGACGGTCTTGCATTGCAGCCGTAGCAACTGTAGTAGCAACTGCATCGACGTTATAAGAATCCTTGACCTTCATAAGACCGGTTATCAAGTCTTTCTGAGCAATGCCGTACCCAAAGCGCAATCCCGCCAGGCAGTAACCCTTACTCATCGAGCGAAGTATTATTACGTTATCGAAATCTTTGACTAATGCTGTACAGTTTTCTTCCGCAAAATCAACATATGCCTCATCAATCAACAAAATACCATTCAATTCCTCTGCCAAAGAAGCCAGTTCATTAACACTTATGAAACTACCCGTCGGTGCATTCGGATTACAGACGATAGTCAACGCCGCCCCTGTACCTGCAAGTTTGGCCGGCAGATTGAATTCACTGTCGAAAGGGATTTCAATCGCACTGCAGTTTTGCAGATTGACCAGAACCGGATATAGTGAATAAGTTGGAACAGGATATGCGACAGGCCGACTCTCGTCACAAAAAGCAGTGAAGGCGATTCTCAATAAATCATCTCCGCCATTGCAGCACATAATATTCTCAGCCGCAACACCATTGACGTGGGCCGCCGCTTCACGAAAGCTCTGGCCTAGCGGGTCGGGGTATCGGCGAAGCTGCTCCGCACTTATTTCAGCAAGTGCCTTTAATGCCTGCGGCGAGGGTGGATAGGGATTTTCATTGGTGTTCAGCTTTACAACATCAGTTTGTCTCGGTTGAAATCCCGGCTCATAACCCTTGGCTTTATCAACATTTGGTCGAAAATAACTCATTATTCGCTCGTATTTTGTTTTGTATCTTGCCTGCAAACGAACTAATCTACTATCCGCTACACTATATTTGCCCCAGATTATAAGTTTATTTAATTAGAAGTGAAAGGACGATTTTGCAATAATCCACTGTCGTAACAACAGGATTCATCTGCATTGTATCTTGGCTTGCCATCGTTGGCCATATGTTATTTTGTTTCACTGGAATTTTCGACGGAGTAGTTGTCTCGATGTGTATAACTTCGTTTGTGTGTTGATAATTGATTTTACTGTCATAACCTGCATCGGCGGTCATACGACTGACGATAAGGTCTCGTAGAAAGCTGCAAAGTGTCTTTTTGGACCTTGACTGTTTGCCCGTCAGCTGTCATAATAGTTTTGTAGCCGAGCTTTTTGTGATAATAGATATCTACAAAGGTTTTCATAGTGCACCTCCATACGCGAAATATCGCCAATCGTTCTGGCTGGTAGTTCTTAACAAATTACCGGTTGATGTGCATTATGTATTCAATGCTAACTCTGTGACCATAGCTATTTTTTAAATCCGTGTCTAAAAATAAAAGAAAAGAACCGTGGTATGCTGCCGGTCTGCATTTTGAATGTATGCAGTGCGGCAATTGCTGTTCCGGGCCGGGTGAGGGGTACATCTGGGTGACAAAGCCGGAGATTAAGCTCATTGCTGAACACCTGGAAATGACAGAACCGGAGTTTCGTAAAAAGTATATTAGGCGTGTTGGCTTTCGCACAACTATTGTAGAAGATAAGGGAACTAAGGACTGTATTTTTTTGCAGAAGGGAAAGCGTGGAAGAACATGCGTGATTTATCCTGTTCGGCCGAACCAGTGCAGAACCTGGCCTTTTTGGTCGGCTAACTTAAAAAGTCCGGTTGAATGGAACAATGCAGTGAAAAAATGTATAGGCATCAACCGCAACAGGTTCCACAGCTTCGAGGAAATAGAAAAAATCAGAAAGAGTAATAAATGGTGGCTGAAGGTAAAGAAACAGAGAAGCTCGTCGAAAAAGTAGCTGAGATTTACAATTGGCTCGATTCGCAAATACTTAAAAATAAGAATCGGCTTGCCGAATGCCGAGCCTGCGGCAGTTGTTGTGCTTTTGATAAATTCGACCATAAGCTGTTCGTAACCACACCTGAATTGCTATATTTAGCGGCAAATATAAAAGGCGAGAATATAAAGCCGATGATAAACAATCGATGTCCGTATAATGTCGAAGGCAAATGTTCAATTTACAAATACCGTTTTGCGGGTTGCAGAATCTTCTTTTGCAAAGGTGATGCGGATTTACAAAACGAAATGAGCGAGTTGGCGCTAAAAAAACTTAAGTCAATCTGCATGGAATTGCAATTCCCATATCGATATAGGAATTTAGCCGGTGCACTTAATAGTTTCGCCGGTGGTTAATACTTATCAATCGGCTGTGGAACATCATCCTGCGGGTCGCGCAGATTGATATATTTCACATCGCCCGATAGTGTGCCGTGCTCCTTATAATATCCGTAGAGCTTGGCCAGTTTGTCTTCATCTTTCGCTTCCAGATGTCGCTGCCAGGCGCCGATTTCAGCTCCCCAGATTATCTGCGTGTTGTCCTTCGTATAGAGGGTGATATGTGGTTGACTACTGTTCAGCCGACCATTGTAATTGCTGACATTAATCATATCTATTTCTGCAAGCAACGGCTTATCAGCGGTGACAAATTCATCCATTCTTTTGAGCTGGGACAGTATTGCCACTGCCGCTCTCAGGTCTTTGCCCTGCCAGATGTCACCCGGCACCGGTATTTTTATCAAAGTAAGTCCCTTGACCTGTACAATAGGCAAATCTTTGAGAGGGACATAATCCAGCACAGACATCTCGGCATCGACATAAAACGAGTACTTACCGTGCTTGACCAGAACCAGCGGTCTTCGCCATCGCCCTTCGACTCGAATGCTGTCGTGAGTGGTTGTAACTTTGGGCTTATCCAGCCAGGCGACCTTCGACTCGATATTTTGCTGGACTGATTGGGCTGCATCCTCGTCCAGTTTTAAATCCTCGCTGTTTGCTGTTGCTGCCGCGTATATTTTTGCTTTGAGTGACTCATTGACCCAGACGGGGACATTTACCAGCTCGATGGGGCCGGATTCTTTAGCCACTGCCGGAGTTTGCTTGACATAGCGCTCCAGGAATACAAAACCTATCACCGCTCCCGCAAGGATGCAAAGAACCGCCGTTATTGTCAAGAGGGGCGTCAAACTTAGTTTGCGGGATGCCTTGCGGCGTTTCTTTGGCTTTGATGAGCGGAGTTTAAATGAGACTCTTCTGCTCTTTGGTTTTTTCCGTTTTCTTCTGGCCACTGATATCTCTTATTGCGTATCTCGAAATGTCTTTGTCTTTTTCTGTCAGACTGTCTTTATCCTTCAATGCTGACTCAACGATTTTCACACATAAATCGCTCATTGACAGTCCCGTTTTCGCCGCTGCTCTGGGTAGCAGTGAATGAGTTGTAAAACCGGGGATGGTATTCAGCTCCAGTGCGTAGGCGATTTGCTCTTCACTTAAAATAAAATCGACCCGTGCGAAGTGCCTACACCCCAGCGCCTCGAAACAATCGAGCGCCGCGGACTTGATGTTCGCTTCCACAGCCACTTCTGTAATAGTATCGAACAGGTACTCGGTTTGCGCGTCGATGTACTTCGCATGATAGTCGTAAAAACCGGTTTTGGTTTTAACCTCGATAACCGGCAGCGCCTTATCTTCAAGAATACCAACGGTGACCTCCCGACCGGGAATAAATCGTTCGATCATACACCTGCCGAACTGCCCAGAACATTTACCTGCTGCGTCAATTGCTGATTTCGCATCTGTGGTAATTGTAACGCCGATAGTACTTCCCTGACAAACAGGTTTGACAACAAATTTATCTGCCAATTCGTCCAGTTTTTTTTCAAGATGTGTTAAATCCGCATCGCAATCGAACTCAATTGCCGAAGGTGTTGCAACGCCCGCCTTGGTGAAATATTGTTTGGCTGTTGATTTGTCAAAAGCTAATCTGCTGGCTTCGGAACCGCTTCCGGTGTAGATAAGGGATTTGTCCTCGATAATTTGCTGCAGTTGGCCGTCTTCACCGAATATGCCGTGCAGTGCTATAAAAAAAACGTCAATACTTTTATCGTCCAGTATATCAAGGTTGTCAGGCCCGATGTCGGCAACCACTACTTTCAAACCGGCTTGTTTTAACGCTTCCGCGACGCATCTGCCGCTTTCGAGACTGATATCACGCTCCTCGCTGACTCCACCGGCAAGTACGGCCACCTTTAATTTGCTGTTTACAATTTCCAATTTGTCTTTACCCTGTGCTCCTTTTAGAGTAACGATTCACGAGTAACGAATTCATTTCCAGATTTCGATTTCAAGTTCGAGCTCAATATCGAACTTTTCCCTTACCCTGTCCCGGACCGCATCTATCAATCTCATAACATCGCTGCTTTTGCACCCTTTTTGTGCGACGATGAAATTTGCGTGCTTTTCACTTACAGCAGCACCTCCGATTTGCAGACCCTTAAGTCCCGCTCTGTCGATGAGCGCCCCTGCTGAAGAGCCGCCCGGATTTTTAAATATGCAGCCGGCGTTTTTGGTATTCAACGGCTGATTGTTCTTCTTGTAAATCCACATTTCTTTTACCGTCCGCATGATTTGCTCAGGGTCGCCGGCGGTCAGTTGCATTTGGGCGCTTAAAACAAATTTGGCCGTGATATTTGTCTGGCGATAGTCAAATGCCAGTTCCGGTTTGCTCTTTTCGAAGACGCCACCGTTCTTATCCATTAGTGTAACGGTCTCTATCACGCCTCCGATATCTCCGAAGTTTCCGCCAGCGTTCATTTTTACCGCTCCACCCACCGAGCCGGGAATACCTGTCAAGGCTTCGACACCTGATAATCCTTTTTGCACGCAGGTTAGAACCAGCTTGGTCAGCTCCGCGCCCGCCCATGCGGTCGTCTTTTCATCTTCAAATTCTATCTTTGCAAACTGTTCTGATTCCAGCTTAACCACCGCAGCCCGCAGCCCTTCGTCGCTGATTAGCAGATTGGAGCCGAATCCCAGCACATAAATTGGGATGCTGTTCTCATTGCATCGCCGGATCACTTCTTTAAGCTCTTCTACGTTCCTGGGCCTGATAAAATAATCAGCCGGCCCGCCAAGACCGTACCACGTATGTTTGGCCAAAGGTTGTTTGGTCTTAACTATTTCTTCCAAGCCACTGAAGATACTCATCTGCCACCTTCCAAATATCACCTGCGCCCATAGTAACTACCACATCACCGCTGTTTACCTTTTTCTTTAGATAATCACAAATGGCTCCGAAGCCATTTATGAAAACTGCCCTGGTTCCGTTTACCTTTATTTTATCGACCAGCATTTGCGAATTAATCGACTTTTTACTCTCCTGCGAGTCCCTGACGAAGTAAATCTCCGGCACTATAGTTACATCGGCAAGCTTAAAGCTTTCCGCGAAATCATCAAGTAAAAATCTTGTTCTGCTGTACTGATGCGGCTGGAAAACACACCAAAGTCGTTTTGGCTTATATCTTTGACGGATTGCCTCCAGCGACGCCTGAATTTCAGTCGGATGGTGGGCATAGTCGTCGAGAACTGTAATATTTCTAACCTTATCTTTTAACATCAGCCGGCGGTCCATACCGGTAAATTTCGGCAGCAGTTCAAGAATCTGCTCGCTGCTTATTCCCATATTATTTGCCATCGCCACAACCGCTAAGCCGTTGAGTATATTGTGCCTGCCCGGCAGAGAGATTTGCGTCTTTCCGAGCAGCCGATTGTCGTGATAAACATCAAACGAATACAATCCCTGATTTTCTTGAATGTTTTGTGCACTCCAGTTACAGTTTTGGTCAATTCCGAAAGTTTCGTACCGTACGAGATTTTCGTCACCGAGAGAACTCTTATTCATAAACAGTTTCTGAATATTCGCATCCTGGCCGTTGACAATAACAACACCACCTGCTCTGACGTTGTGGGCAAAATCTCTGAATGCTTCTATGATTTCATTCTCGTTTTTGTAGTAGTCAAGATGGTCCTGCTCGATATTTAGTATGCAGCCGATTTTCGGCTTTAGGTTTAGAAAGCTGCGGTCGTACTCGCAGGCCTCAGCGACAAAGTATTTACTTTCACCGATTCCAGAAGAGTCGCCCAATTGACTGATTTCGGCTCCGATGATGAAGTTCGGCTCCACTCCCGCCTGTTTCAGGCAATAGACAAGCCATCCGCCCGTTGTGCTTTTGCCGTGAGTGCCGCTGATTGCAACACCTTCATATCGGTTCATCAGCTCGCCGAGCATTTGGGCGTATTTATAGATTTTCAAACCCCTTTTTCTGGCCAGAACCAGTTCGGGATTATCTTCTCTAATTGCCGCCGAAATTACTACTGCGTCGGTCTGTGGGCTTAGATTTGCAGCGCTGTGCCCTGTTTTTATATCAGCTCCGTTCCTATTGAGTTTTTTTGTGACTGTGCTTTCGATATTGTCGGAGCCGGTTACTGTTGCCTTGTTTTTAATCATAAGCTGCGCCAGCCCGCTCATCCCGACCCCGCCGGCACCAATGAAGTGAAATCGCCTGCCGGCAATCCCGACTCTCTCCGGCAAAGCCACGACTTCATATTTATGAGTTGCTTTGATTTGCCTTCTGTCATTCCCGCGCAAGCGGGAATCCACAGTATTAAAAGCCTCTATATCTGATTTGCCCATACGCCGTCCGTGCTACCTTCTCGAATTCCGATACCTGTGGTACAAGTTGAGGTAGTGTAGCACAGACGGCACCGGAAAAAAAGAAAAAAGCCGTGAGTCCCGATTAATTCAGGATTCGCAGCTCTTTCTAATGACCTTATGAAATTATAAATTCGCTTATGTCTTATGTTTTCTCAGCAACACCAATCCACCCCCAATCAACAAAACCGTGGCCGGCTCAGGAATAGAACAGATATCGGCAAATATACCGCCCCCCAGGCACCCCTCAAAGTTGTAGGATGACCCTCGGCTACTCAATGTCAGTCTATACGTATGTGTGGGGTCAACCGAATAAAAGGGATTATTGTCAAGCTCTTGTTCTATCACTTCCCAATTTGCCTCAGTTATGTATTTCTCAATAAGCAAAGCCTCGGTAGTTAAATCCTGCAAAATTATACTACCAATTAATTCACCCCATCCCTGAAAACATTCTATATCAAACTGTAATTCCATATCCGAATACTGCGGCTGAAAATCCCAGTTCCCTGTGGTATAGCTGTTGACCCAGGCGCCGTCGCAGCACGTTACGCCGCCGGGAAGACCACCCCACGGATCGGAATTGACACCGGCATACGTGTCTACAGACAAAGGACCGCTGTCATGGTGAATCTCGACAACTGTGTGCCAGTCTTCATACGAATAGTCATATCCATAATCATAATCGATTGGGTCGGACTGAGAGAAGAAATAGCTGTCGTAAGCTATTCCTGCAATTGGTTCACCATTATCATCTTCCCCTGTAACTATGGTTGCCTCAAACTCGCCGCTTGCAGAGTACTCCCGGGAAAGCAAATTGATTCCACTGAACAAATCATAATCGGCGAGGGCTAATCTGCCTCCGGCCAAAAGGAAAACCGAAACCAACATAATTGGGATAGCCCGCTGTGGGAAAATTAACTTGAAACTAATGTCCTTTTCCAATTTTTCTCTTACTTTTCTCATAATCTGCTCCTCCAGCAAAATTTGGGTTAGAAAATAAGGCTATTGTTTTAATGGGAGAAAAGCTTGGAATTGGCCATCCTTAGCTTGTTTGCCCATCCTTACTATATTAACCCTAGTATGTAGTTATAGTCTTAAACTGTAATTGTCAAGAAAAAAATGCGAACATTATAGGACTTATTTCAGTTTTTACTATAAGAGCTTGTCAGTGAACGGCTTATAAATCGAGGCCGTCATGGTTTTGCGGCAAATTTAGAATATAGCACTACTTTACTTCTGTCTCATCCGGGATATATTCGAGCAGCTCGCCGGGCGTGCAGTCCAGTGCCTTGCATATTGATTCCAGAGTGGAAAAGCGAATCGCGCGTGCCTTGTTGGTCTTGAGAATTGACAGGTTGTTCACCGCCAGTCCCGTCGCCTCGGCTAAGTCCTTGAGTTTCATCCGCTTGTCTAAAAGCACATAATCCAATCTTACGTTAATCATCAGCTACCTCCTTTCAGACCAGCGTCTTCGATTCCTCGATAACAGGCAGAATCCGCCGCAGGGCATGTGCCAGAGCAATTATAATCAGCACTTTCGCGGCAACGGGAACTATTAACGGCTGAATGAACAACAGTCCTGCGGTACTTTGTTCTTCAAATACGATGCCGTGCAAGAGACAGTATTGCAAAACCGCCTTGCCGATTATAAGGGCTGCGAATATATATAAAACGAACCGGCCGTATTGCAGCAGCCGAGGTTGTCTGTTCTCGTCGGCAATGATGTACGCGATAAGCTGCGCGACGATAAGTGCAATAAGGCCGGGAAACAAAAACTCGAAAACGAAAGACGAACTCGAGTAGATAACATTTTT
>CAZUTR010000001.1:29356-38856 GCA_964623545.1 uncultured Pirellulales bacterium
GCTCGCCCGCAGCGTCACACGCAGCCAAAATCCAGAATACATAGATTAAAAACCAGATAGTCCCACCGCAAATAAGCACCCAGCCGATGATTCGTGCTGCTAAGCTGTAGAACTTCATTAGCTCCTTGTTTTTTTCGAGAAACTTATTCATAACACAATGCTCCTTTCTTGGGCTCTTAAATTTTACCTATTTTCATTTAATTATACACGAATATCGTATAATTGTCAACCAAAAAGATTTATTTTATAAAATTTTTTTGTTTTCTAAAAGGGGTGATTTTGATTAAAAAACGCGGTTTTTTACCACAATTTCGATGATGTAGCAGAGTTGAGAAAGGAGTGAAGGGCTTTTAAATACCAACCAGCCAGTTTTCACAGAAAACAGCGAGATCCAGTTCGTTGATGATGTTATCTGTCGGACAGGAGATATCGCAGTCAGGATTCCAGTTATTATCCCCCACCTCAGTCAACCAAGCCTGTGCGATTATGGCAAAATCATACAGGTCCACATCACCGTCACCGTCGATATCAGCAGGGCTTGAAACGATAATAGTTACACTTGCAGTCCCTGTCTTACCTGCTTCATCTTGAGCAGCTACTGTTATTGTGTGTGGACCGTCAGCAATACCAGAAAGTTCATAGCTAAACTGTCAATCAATAACATCTACCTCCTCCGAATAACCACCATCAACGCTAATGAGAACAGAAGTGATTATCGATACATCATCGATTACATTCCCTTCTACTGTAAAGGTATCACTATTTATTATGCCGCCATCTTCAGGAAAAGTTATGGTGATGGTGGGTGGGAGATTATCTGGCACATATTGTGCTAAATACACTGTGGCGCCAAAAGCGCCATCGCTTCTATTAGGCAAAAAGTAAATATGAGGTATTTTATCGCCGTTATCATCATATTGAAAGAGGTCCAAGCCAGGTGAACAAAGAACATGAGGATGTTCTCCAGCGTGATTAAACGCCTCCATTATTGAAACATAGCCATTTCCATCTGCATCTGCTTCACCTTGATATGTAGAAAGCGCCTCGTTGAGCAAGCCGGGGAAAAATCCTGCAGCCCCCCTACCAATTTCCAGACAGCCTGTCATGATGATGGTTTCAGGGCCGCTTAAATCGTTGATAAAACCACCGCTGAAACATGTATTAATAACGAAAATTTTTGTGCCGCATTCTATAATATTGAAAACAGCAGCTACTTCGTCATCTGTGATATCCCCATCCTTAAGGTATATCGTTTCATTAACCGCCACCCAATCATCCATATCACCGTCATCATCGATATCAATGCCATCAATACAACCATTATTATCAAGGTCTGTCCCGTCCACTTCCAGCGGGCCGCTATCATCTGGATAAACATCGATATCTACCTTATTATCCAGGTTATGGTCAAATATCCGAGAAGGAATACCAATCAATGACGAATGGAAATTCTGGGTATTGTCTCTGAACTCATCTATTTCACCCCAATCATCCTCATCAAAAATACCTGTGTATCTGTCGTACGGTGGATTGCCATCTCCATCATAGTCCCACACCTCACCGTCAGCTGTGTCAATCGTTCCGTCCTTATTGAAATCACCTAAAGTATAATCGGTAAATTTATCTATATCCTCATCATTGTCGCTAATTAAACCGAACCCTTCAACATAAACATCTGTGTAATGGCTTGAATACATCCATCGCCATATTTTTGGTGTTGAGGGCGGCGGCCACCAATAAACCACCCATTCGCCAAGTCCGGCATGAAAATCCCAGTATGGTGGTTCATAAGGTCCCTGCAATCCATAACCACAGAAAAGAGATAGTTCGTATTCTGATTCTCTGAAATCAAATTCGTCAGCATTTCCTGTCTGGTTAATAAGTGGTGTAACATGGCAAAATCCGTGATACGCGACGTTGTCCGGCTTATCAGGAATATAGCCAATATATCCTCTCCCATGACATTCTATATTTACTATTAACAAATCATCAAGATCTACCCGTCCGCCTAAATCTATAAGAGCATTGGTAAAATTATCTCTTGTTGCAATTCCATCAATTATATCTTCATACCCTGCGGGGATCTCATTGCTAGTGACCAAATAAGTAATATTTTCGGGATTTGCATTAAAGTCATTCGTTAATATGCCATAGAACTCGACCATTTCGTCTATCGAAGGCCAATAAGCGGTGCTTACTATAAGTGCATAAATGTCCTTGATGCCATCGGTCTCCTTTTGGATTTCAGAAAGTCTTTCCATAAGTTGGGTGACATCCTTTTTTTCATATGCAACAAGCTTTTCTTCTGATTCGGCCACAATAACTTTAATGCCTCCTTCAGCCTTTTCTCCATAAAAGCTATAAGCTCTGAACCGTGCTATATACTCACCTTCTCTTGAATAAACAAAATATACTGGTTCTATTTCGTCGGTTGTGACATCAACGATGCCATCATTGTCAAAATCCCACTCATAGAGCACTATCTCATATTCCGCTGGAGCAACAGGTGGCAAGAACTGAGTCTTCTTGCCTACAATAGTTCTGATTTCACTATCAGGATAAGAAACGAAGAACGAGACGCTTCCTTCAGCATTGAAAGGAATAAATACAAGTACACAGAAAGGCATTAAACTCACCAATCGCAGCTTTTTCATTAAAAATAGGGACAGTGACCATTTTAATACCACTGTCCCTTTCGCCATTGCCATAAAATATCTCTTCATTTCTCTTCCGACCTGCCGCCCCGTAAATTTCCCAATCGCCAAAAAAACCTTTTTCAGTTCTCATCCCATCCTTTAGAAAAATGACCTGAATAGCTTTCTTACTTATTGCGGTGCATAATTATACCATTTATCGGACTACTAAACAAGATTTTTCTGAGCAAAATCAAAAATCAAGCCCAATGTTGTTTTTGCAGAAAAATTCCTTTAACAAATAATCAATTGTCAATTATCAGTAATCAATTTACTTACCATTGGGCCTCGATGTATGGCCCTGCGGGGCCTTTCGGTACTGGTTTTGGGCGGGTCTTTATAATCGCCTCGGCAATGGCGGTATCGTTTTTGTAAGTGATTTTGATATTCGATGAGTCAGCTTCTACAATCGATACCTTATGCCCAAGAGCTTCTACAAGCAGTGAGTCATCGCTGATTTTATCTGTATTTTTTTTGTCGGCGGCTTCGTGCGCCTCTTTCAAAAGTGAGGTCTCAAAAACCTGTGGTGTCTGGGCCTCGTATAGACCTGTTCTGTCAACGGTTTCGATTATCGTGTTGTCTTTTACTTTTTTTATTGTCGCTGAGATTGGGCAGGCCAATATAGCAGCCCCCGTTTTCGCTGCAGTTTTTATCACTTCATCAATCCACTTTTCTGTCACACAGCATCTCGCTGCATCGTGGATGGCTACAAGCTCAATATCATCTTTAAGAAGTTCAAGAGCTTTGTTTACAGTCTCGAAGCGTTGTTCTCCACCAAGGTAAATTTGAACATTGAAGAACTTCAGATTAGCTCCCCATTTCACATTTACAAGCTCCTGGTCTTCGGGCGGTATGGCTAATAATATCTGTTTGACGTCATCACGGTTGGAGAAAAGCTCAACGCTGCGCAGAAAGACCGCTCTTCCGGCAACGTCGACGAATTGTTTTTTTCTTTTTCCGCCGAACCTGCTGGCCGGCCCCGCCGCACATATTATCGCCGCTACATTTTTACTCATAGCAAAAACCTCTTTTTACCGCCGAGTACGCAGTCCTGGGGACTCCTTACGGAGAGCACGCATAGGTTTTTTAATCTAAATTTTATCTATCTTTTCTCTGCGCTCTTGGCGTTCTCTGCGGTTAATATTTAAACTCATCCGCTGTTTAAAACTCGATGCCGCGTCTGGCGGCGATGCCCTTATCGAATGGATGTTTTACCTTGCTCATATCTGTCACCAAATCCGCCATTTCTATCAGCTCTTTACTTGCGTCTCTGCCTGTCATAACAATCTCAACGCGCCGGTCTTTTCTTTCGATAATGTTTTTAATATCTTCGATTTTCGCCAGTCCTTTGGCGAGGCAGTACACAATCTCATCGAGAATTAATACATCGTAGAATCTTTTCTCTGCGGTTTCCGCAATTCTTTCGAGGGCCTCACTGATTGCCGTTTGCATCTGGGCGACTTTCTCTTTGTCTTTGAATGATGTGGACATATCCCACGGTATGTCAAGCGCTTCGACCCTGATTCTCACTGCTCCCAACTGCAGGGCGAACCTCTCGCCAATATCGAGTGACGGGGGTTTTAAAAACTGGTAAATGAGAACCTTGTTTCCCTGACCGGCCGCGCGAAGGGCCAGGCCGAACGCCGCGGTTGTTTTGCCCTTACCGTCACCGGTATAAATCTGCACAAGTCCTTCTTCCAGCATAGAACCATATTATGGCAACGCTACGGTAATTGGAAATAAAAAAAATCCCCCCTTGTTTTCGCATTTGAGAAATACTATGCGAAGTGTGTCCTCCGAAGCCGTTGCAGCATCAGAGTTGCAGCTTCCGGTTTTAGCTCGAGGCCGAACAGCAGGTCTATACCGTTAAGGCACCGAGGTTTTCCTGAGCGGATTGGTCTTCTATTTGTTCGCCTGGTTTGAAGGGCAGTGGTTTTACGAACTGGATTACCACTCGTCGTACATAGTTATTGACATTGTCTACCCGGTAGATACGCCCTGAACACGTAAGATTCGTCATATCAAACGAGTCATCCTCGCCGAACCGAGGTACGCTGAAGCGGGTGGTAACATGCTGGCCTGGAGATGGACAATGTTCATCGGCGTGGCAGGTAAATGCCGCTGCCGTACTCGATATGTCTATCATTTGTCCTTGTGACAGGACTTCGTGAAAATTCTCTGCGAACCAAATGGGCCAGTGATAACGCAGTCTTTGTTCTTTTCTTCGTTCGTTGTTTTGTTCCATTTTAATATGTCCAAGAACCATCTACCCTTCATATTTGAAATCGACAAAAAACAAGCCCCGCTTTATGGCCGACCAATGCCGATATACGGCCTGCATGCTTAAGGTTCCGACTTACGTACAAACTGCCGCGTAAAAATGCTTTGAGACGACCTTTAGATTGGTTTTTTGATTTGGAGTGGTTTGGCAACCGGCTCAGATTTTTTTATAACTTTTTGTTTTTTCCCCGCCACGTTCCTATAACCAATTACATTTTCAAAATGGGGCCGTCAGAAAAGTTAATTTTATTTAGACTAAAAAAGCCGGTTCGATTGTATTATATATGGCGACCGGACGTTTTGAGATAAGACCTGTGGGATGTAGATGATAGAAGACAAGCTGCTTATATGGCAATTTAAGTTTGGCAACAGTCATGCTCTGAGCCGCATCTATGAAAAGTACAGAGATAACCTGTTAAGACTGGCGTTGGCACTTTCGAACCAGATGGCCGCTGCCGAAGATATTGTCCATGATGTTTTTGTCTCTTTCGCGCAATCGCCGGAGAAATTGAAACCTAACGGTAATCTTAAAAGTTATTTGGCAACTTGTGTTGTTAATCGCGTGCGCAATTGGAACCGTGCAAGACAGCAACATGAAACTGCCAATCTAAATGAAGCCCTGTCAGTGATATCAAAGTATAAAAGGCCTGAACAATGGATTATTTACAGCGAGCAATTGGAGCGACTAAACAACGCTTTTTCCCAGCTCCCATATCAGCAGCGTGAGGTAATATCTCTGCACATCCACGGTGGTATGAGGTTTAAAGTGATTGCCAAGCTGCAGGGTGCTTCGATTAACACAGTCCAGAGCAGATACCGTTATGGACTGGAAAAACTGAGGTCGCTTTTAGATAGCGAGATTGAATTATGAAATCAGAAAAAACAGAGAAGCTGATTAAGAAAATTGATATTGAAACAAACGCTAAAGTGAACAAGGTTGTACTTGATGATGTTCTCAAAGCATTCGAAAAAACCAGGAAGGAAAAATCGGCAGAACCTCAGATGAGCATAAAAAATACAATTCTTAAAAGCAGAATAACAAAATTGGCCGTAGCAGCGGTGATAATAGTAGCGATTTGCTTTTTCTTCACTCATCATATCCCCAACGGACAGATTGAAACGCTGCAAGTCACACAAATTGCCAAGTCCCCAGCCGAATTGACGACTTTCGCATCACTTACCTTTGCTTACCGCGAGGGCGGGATGGAGATGTTTGAGAAAATGTGCGATAAGGCCTTGAAAATGACTGGACCGCGGCCAGCCGAGATGTCAATGCAGGAACTCTTTGAAGAAGTTAATGGTGAAAACCTGGAAAGGACAGAGTTATGAAAGTTAATAACAAAACAAAGCTTGTTCTATTCATTTTGATTGGATTTATAATTTTGACACTACGCTGCCCGGCGTTTGCCTTGCCGCCGGACCCTGATAATGCGGCACTGCTGTATTATCAGGCATTTTGTGTTTATGAAAAGCCCGATGATACCATGGAAGATATGGTCAGGCGTCTGGCTGGCGGTGGGATGGAACCAAATCCGACAATTACGAGATACATCGAAAGTTGCCGACCTGCGATTGAACTCGCAGCAAGTGCTGAAGAGCTTAGCAAATGCAACTGGGGCCTGAAATACAGCGAAGGATTTGATATGCAGGCACGCCATTTGGCGGAGGCCAGAATGCTAACATATATAATCCTTGCTGATGCAAGAATCGCTCTTGCACAAGCCGACTACGATTTAGCGATTCGGCGTTGCCTGACCGCTCGCAAGCTTGGTGTGGATGTGGGACAAGACCCTATGACCGTAGGTTTTCTTGTGGAGAAAGCCATCGAGAAAATGACAAACAAATGTATTCAGGATATCCTATCGTCCAGTACAATGGAGTTGGAAACTTTACAGCAGCTTAAAACGCAATTGAATGAGCTTGACAGCAGAATCAAACCTGTGGAGTTCTTTTTAAAAACCGAACAAGAATTGATGTCTATGTATATAACGCCCGAAAGAATCCGGGAAGTGCTTCCTCAGATTTGGTCCGGAGATGGCAGTGATTTCGCCCGCGAGCTTATTCTTAATGCTGACGAGCAGTTCTGCCGGAGAAATCTGGCTCATTTTAATGATTACTGGTCTTACGTTTTCTCTGCTCTCAAATTGCCGTACCAACAGGTTTTTAACAAGAAGGAAGAATTAGAAAAAAACTATGTCGGGGATTTCAAAGAAAATCCTGACGCGACTATGACAGTTATCCTGGGACCTGCCGTTTATAAAATGTATGGTCTCGGGATTCGAAGTGACACCTTTTCAAACGCCTTAAAGACCGCACTTGAAATCTATGAAATTACCGCCAAAACCGGACAACTGCCCGACTTCCTGCCTGCCGGTTCACGCAAAGACTTGTACAGCGGTGAAGATTTTGAATATGAGAAGACCGCTGATGGTTTTATCCTGCGCTGCCGGGCAAAAGATTTAATCAAAAATAAAACCTATGAATACGAATTCAAAATCGAAAAGTAAACTCTATACATCATCGATGAGAACAGGCCGAGTTGAATAAGCTCGGCCTTTTTTGTGCTTTTACTAATCAACTATAATTTCTTGTACGAGTCTGATAAATTCCTGCCCACGCTGCCGGTAGTTGTCGAACATATCGTAACTCGCACAGGCGGGACTAAGTAATACTACATCACCCTTCACGGCAAGCCGCCCGGCCAAGCTAACCGCTTCGGCCAGCGAATCAACAATCTCGATTTTTACTGATTTCTCTGTGTGCTCTGTGGTCTCTGTGGCTAATTTTCTTTCAATCGCATCTGAGATTTTTTTCGCGGTTTGCCCCATCAAAATAGCCGCCTTTGTCCTTAGTGCTATTGTTTTACCGAGCTGCTCGAATGACAAGTTCTTGTCGTACCCTCCCGCTATGATAATTACGGGTTCTTCGAAGGCCTCCAGTGCCGCAATCGTACTTGCCGGTGTGGTCGCCTTCGAGTCGTTGTACAATTTTATGCCTTTGTGTTCTGCAACAAGCTCAAGTCTGTCGGCAAGGCCCTTAAATTCTCCAAGAGTCTTAATAATATCTTGTTCCTGAACGCCGAAGTATTTTGCTACGGCGATTGCGCTTGCCAGATTGAAAAGATTTGCCCTGCCCGGAAGGGTGAATACCTTGCGAACATCTTTACTTATATCATCTTCTGAGAACCTGATACAAACCCTGCCCTTATCTTTTTCGTATTTTTCAAACCATTCGCTGCCGATTTCGTCGGCAGCGTTGAAAATAGAAACTGCAGGATTCTTTTCGTCCAGCTCCTGAAACTTGAATATGTTTTCCTTCGCAGCACAATAATTGGCAAATGTGCCGTAACGGTCAAGATGATTAGGCGTAAGATTTGTAAGTAGTGCAACCTTTGGTGCTTTTTTAATCTGTGCCAGTTGCTCGATTTGGAAACTCGATAGTTCCAGAACAACCAAATCGTCACTATTTATCTCATCGAGGATTGTCAGCAACGGCTCATTGCCGATATTACCGCTGAGCCAAACATTTTGGCGACCTGCATTTTTAAGAATGTGTGCGGTCAGTGCTGCGGTTGTGCTTTTGCCGATGGCCCCTGTTATGCCGATTATCACAGCGGGGCACATCTCAAAGAAGATATTTATCTGCGACGTTACTATTTTCCCTGCCTTGCGTGCCGCTTCGAGAAACTCGTTATCATTCGGCACAGCGGGATTGGTTATTATGATATCTGCCTGCTCGAAATCTTCCTTTTTATGCCCCCCAAGATGATATTCTATGTCACTGTAAGCTTTTAACTGATTTATTGATTCGGCAAGCTCGCTTTGTGAAGCCAGGTCTGTTACAGCAATTTTCGCACCAGCCCCGCAGGCGAATTTGACGACATCGACCCCGCCTCCGAACCTGCCGAGGCCCATCACTAAAATGTTTTTGCCGGTGAAAAATTTTTTATTCATCGATTTATAATTCCACCTTTCACTGGCGGAATTATAATCAATATCTATACAAATCTAAACAGCTTATATATCCGATTTTTAGGTGAAAAATTTTTAAAATCTTTGTTTTTGAGCTGAAATTTAACACTATTTTTCTTTGGTAAACATGAAATTTGGCACATATGGAGACAAAATGGTGACAGGCCAAAGACAACTACAAAGGCCATGAACTTAACATTCACGGCCTTTTATTTTATCTATCTAACTCAAACGAAAGATCATTCAGTGCCAACCAGCCAGTTGTCTGCCAACACTTTCAAATCATCAAAGCCAACATTTCCGTCTCCGGTCAGGTCAGCTGCGCCGCACAGTCCGCAACCGGTATCCAGCCAGTTGGAGGCAAATCTGGAGAAATCAGCAAAGTCGATGTCTCCGTCAGGCTCGATGTCGCCTAACAGTATTTCAGATATCGAGCCGCCATTCTCATCAATAGTTGCTGATGCATCGATTGAGCCGTTGACGTAATACAAATTCAGTCCGTTGAGGTCTATGTAAGACCCAGGCCCGATATTTAGGTTATACACATACAACGCTT
>CAZUTR010000002.1:0-29868 GCA_964623545.1 uncultured Pirellulales bacterium
AGTTGAGGTTTCCCGGGACATATCCCATACATAGGGGAGAGAGATTGAGTTCACTTATAGAACGTGCCGGAGGATACACCGAACGCGCTTACCTTAAAGGTACGGTCTTTACAAGAGAAAGTGCAAGAGCTATTCAGCGACAAAGAATGGAAAAACTCGTCAGACAAGTAGAAGAAGATATTCTGGTAAGCATGGACAGGGCTATGGCGGGGAGTGTGGACGAAGATACCGTTAAGAGTCAGCAGATAGCTCTTCAGGCGAAAAAAGAGCTTCTCAGTAAGCTGATGGCCGCCGAGATAACCGGCAGAGTAGTTATAAAATTGGCTTGCTTAGAGGATTTCAGAACGTCGAAATATGATTTTGAGCTGGAAAAAGGGGACCAACTGGTCATTCCTGAAACTCCCGGTGTTGTGAGTATTATTGGAGAGGTTTTCAACCCCACATCGCTACTCTATGAAAAGGGAAAAACTGTCGGCTACTATCTTCGTAAAGTCGGTGGTTTGACCAGGGATGCCAATAAGAAGCAGTTAAGCGTCGTCAGAGCGGACGGCTCTGTGGTCAGTAAGTCGCAGAGGAAATTTGGAAACGTCTCCTGGGATTCTGATTCGCGTCAATGGCTTTTTGGAGGTTTTATGAGTATGAAGCTGAACCCGGGTGACACCATTGTTGTGCCGAGGAAGATGGATAAATATCTCTGGATGAGAAACACAAAAGATATAACAGAGATACTATTCCAGGTTGCGCTGGCTACAGGTGTGGTGCTGGCACTGTAGAATTTAGGATCTTTTTAATTATGTATGGTCTAAAAGAATACCAGAACAATGAAAAACATCAGCAAGTTACTGAAGACGATGAAATAAGTCTTATTGGTTATTTTTTCGTACTTTTCAAATACCGTAGAATGATACTGTGGATTTGCGGAATTGCTGTTGTAATTGCGGCGATAGTGAGTCTTTCATTACCTAAGACCTATTCGGCTACAACAACAATCGTACCGCCAATGGATATTATACAAAAATCTGCGGAGCTTGGGGGAGGATTGGGAGGGGTGAAGAGCTCTTTTATCAGCAAGGCAATCGGCGTGACGAATATTGCTGATATGTACGTCGGCATTCTCAATAGCCGAGCGGTTGTTGATGCGATTATCGATAAATTCGATTTGATGAAGGTGTACGGGGAAAAGACGTTCAGAAGCGACATCAGGGAAAGACTGCAAAATAACACGAAAATAAAGGTTTCTGATGATGGCATAATCAGGATAGCAGTAGAGGATAGAAGTCCCGACAGGGCTGCAGCTATTGCTAATGCCTATGTTGAAGAACTTGACCAACAGAATAAGCGACTATCTGCAGGTCAGGCTACAAGTAAAAAGGAGTTTCTGGAAAATCGACTGAAGGAAATAGAAAAAAAGCTCAGCGAGATTGATAACATCCTGAGTCGAGAGGCAAAGATTCAGGAGATGCTGTTTGAGTTACTCACCCGGGAATGTGAGGTTGCAAAAATTGAAGAAGCCAAAAGTATGCCTACGATACAGGTTCTTGACAAAGCAGATGTTCCGGAAAAGAAATGTAAGCCTAACCGAAGACAGATGGTTATGGTTTCCGCGATGGTTTCCTTTATTATAGCTGTAATCGCAGCATTTGGATGTGAGTATTTCGCAAAGATAAAAAGAATAGGCGTTGGGCTTCAACAGGGATTATCATTTAAGTCCACTCCACAGAGGAAGGGAGCAAGTAATCTTCGAGACCTCGAGAGCAAGCGTAAAATTGTTGCAGAGCAGAGGATGCGAGCCCATGAGGGCTTTTCCGAGAAGGTTGGTTGAAGAAGGTCGGATAGGAACCAAGCAGCTGTAAGTCTGGTTTCTTTTTATAAAGTTATTACCGGCTTTTCTTAAAACAGAAAGCAGTTGGAGCGGCCCTTGTAGAAAGTTTACGGTGTAACCGACAGGGACGGAGTCTAAAATGGATTGATTTGCGAAAGAGACTAATGAGATTTGCCAAAGACTTTGTGTGGGTGTTTTTCGTTGCCACTGGCGCAAGAAACAGCTATGGAGATTGTTGAGTTTTAAAACTTGGAATCATTTTAGACAGATTAGGGAGCGGCCTTGGCTTGCAGGCGTACTACGTTCAGGCCAACCAAATAGGAAAAAATAGTTTGCAACAGGAGTTTTGAAAATGAAAGTGGTTATATTATGTGGCGGTTTGGGAACCAGACTTCGTGAGGAGACTGAATTTCACCCTAAACCTATGATAGAGATAGGTGGTAAGCCAATCCTTTGGCATATAATGAAGATATATGCCCATTATGGCTTTACTGATTTTCTTCTTTGCTTAGGTTACAAAGGTGAAATGATAAAAGAATATTTTTATAACTATGGGATTTTAAACAATGATTTTACAATAGAACTTGGGAATGGAAGAAATATAGAAATATGTAGCAATCATAACGAAGAAGGCTGGCGGGTCACTTTAGTTGATACTGGTGATAAGGCACTTAAAGGTGCTAGGTTAAAGCGTGTACAAAAATATATTGACGGTGACCAATTCGTTATGACCTACGGCGACGGAGTTGCTGATATAGACATTAATGCTCTTTTGGCCTTTCATAACAGTCACGGTAAGTTAGCTACGGTGACCGGAATCAACCCTGCTTCACGTTTTGGCGAGTTGAAGATTAAAGGTAACCAGGTTGAAAGTTTCAGAGAAAAATTAAAGACCGGTACTAGCCTGATTAGCGGCGGTTTTTTCGCCTTCAACAGCCGTTTTTTTGATTATCTTTCTGCTGATGATAATTGTGATCTGGAAGTGGGTCCTTTGGAAAAGATCACAAACGAAGGTCAAGTTATGGTTTATAAGCACACCGGATTTTGGGCATGTATGGATACTATCCGCGATGTGGAATATTTGAATAAACTTTGGGATGACAATAAGGCTGAGTGGAAGATTTGGTAACAGATTATGTTAAAAATGTTTAACGGCATTTTTCATGGCAAACGGGTTCTAATTACTGGGCACACTGGTTTCAAGGGTTCATGGCTTTCTGTGTGGTTGCGTGAGCTCGGCGCCGATGTAATTGGTTACGCGTTGGAGCCTCCTACGAACCCGAGTCTTTTTGAAACCTGTAACCTTGAAAGTAAAGTGACCTCAATTATAGGTGATATTAGAAATCTCAAGGTATTAAAAGATGTTTTTGAGAGATATCAGCCGGAGATAGTGTTTCATATGGCAGCCCAGGCGCTGGTGAGATATTCATACCGAGAACCAGTAGAAACTTATGAAACTAATATTATGGGGACCGTAAATCTGATCGAGGCATGTCGACGTACCTCATCGGTCCGAGTCGTAATCGTTGTAACTAGCGATAAGTGCTATGAAAATCGCGGGGGTGTTTATAGCTTTAAGGAAATCGACCCAATGGGTGGTTACGATCCATATAGCTCAAGCAAAGGATGCGCAGAACTGATAACCGCAGCTTATACGAAGTCCTATTTCAATCCTGAGAACTTGGAAAAAAATGGTGCATTCATAGCCTCAGTTAGAGCAGGAAATGTAATAGGTGGCGGTGATTGGGGTGAAGATAGGCTTATTCCTGATTGCATTAGGGCTTTATTGGGAGGCAAACCGATTATTGTTCGTTATCCCAGCGCTGTTCGTTCCTGGCAGCATGTTTTAGAGCCGCTTTCTGGTTACCTTTTGTTAGCCCAACGTCTTTATCAGGATGGAGCTGCCTTTGCAGGTGGATGGAATTTTGGATCAGACAATAAGGACGCTAAGCCAGTCAGGTGGCTTGTTGACCGGATAACTAAAATGTGGGGTGGTAATGTCTCTTGGGAAATCGACCAAGACAATAATCCACACGAAGAGCATTGCTTAAAATTGGATTGCTCTAAGGCAAAATCAGAGCTTGGCTGGTACCCACAATGGGATTTGAGATTAGCATTAAAGAATACAATTGATTGGTATAAAGCATATTGCAATCATGAGGATATGCTAAGGATGACAATAAATCAGATTCAAAGTTACGAAAAAAGTGTTGAGGAAAAAGAAGTTCTCCAATGAATTGCCGATTTTGCAGCAACAAACTTACACATCTTTTTGTATCTCTTGGTCCTTGCCCTTTATCTAATTCTTATCTTACCCAGGACCAATTGAATCAAATGGAGCCGTTTTATCCTTTGGATGTATATGTATGTGAAAGGTGTTTTTTGGCCCAATTAGATGAGGTGGTGTCTGCCAAAGATATTTTCTCCTCGCAGTACGCTTACTTTTCTTCATATTCCAAGAGCTGGCTGGAGCACTGTGAAAACTATACGGAATTGATGGTTAGCCGTTTCGGTCTCAACAAAGATTCTTTTGTTGTTGAAATAGCAAGTAACGATGGATATCTGCTGCAATATTTTAAACAATATAATATTCCCGTTTTAGGCATAGAACCGGCAGCAAACACTGCGCATGCGGCCCGGGAAAAAGGCATCGAAACATTAGAAGAATTTTTTGGTGTCCAATTGGCTGAAAGTCTTGCAAAAGAAGGTGAAAAGGCCGACCTGATTATCGGTAATAACGTTTTGGCTCATAATCCTAATCTTAACGATTTTGTGGATGGGTTGCGAATTCTCTTGAAGCCGGATGGAGTTATCACGATGGAGTTTCCCCATTTGCTCAGACTTATTGAGGGAAATCAATTTGATACGATTTATCATGAACATTTCTCATATTTCTCTTTTTATACGGTGCGAAACTTGTTCGCTGCTCATGATATTGTGCTTTTTGATGTTGATGAAATTCCTACACATGGCGGGTCATTACGTATCTACGGCAAACACAAAGAAGATGGCTCCAAACCTATCACGAATCGCGTTGAACATTTATTAGAGAAAGAGAAATCGGCTGGCTTATTGGATTTGAAAACATATTATACTTTTGGTGAGAAAGTCAAAACAACAAAAAGAAAATTGCTTGATTTTTTAATCAAAGTAAAAATCAGCGGAAAGAAAGTAGTCGGGTATGGAGCGCCCGCTAAGGGAAACACACTTTTAAATTACTGTGGAGTAGGGGTGGATTTTCTTGATTACACCGTAGATCGCAGTCCACACAAGCAAAACAAGTATTTGCCAGGCACTCATATCCCAATCAAACATCCGGATAAGATAAAGGAAGATAAATCTGATTATGTTTTAATTCTTCCATGGAATATCAAGGATGAAATTGTGGAGCAGATGGATTATATCAGGGAATGGGGAGGGAAATTTGTAATACCAATTCCAAAAGTAAGTGTGATTTAGGTGAGATTTAAAGAAACAAAACTTAACGGCGTTTATATTATTGAATTAGAACCGTTGGAAGATGAGCGGGGGTTTTTTGCCCGTTCGTTCTGCCGGAATGAGTTTAAGGAGCATGGTCTAAATCCCCGTATCGTCCAGTGCAGCATCTCTTACAACAAGAAGAAAGGCACATTACGAGGTATGCATTATCAGGTGGCTCCTCACGAGGAGGTAAAACTGATTAGCTGTGTGAGGGGGGGAATATATGATGTACTCATAGATTTGCGCCCGGCTTCCCCGACTTACTGTCAATGGTTTGCAGTAACTCTTTACGGTTTTGATTTCAATAGTGCTGATTCATCCATAAACGCGGATACTCACAAAGTCATGTATGTACATGAAGGTTTTGCTCATGGTTTTCAGACTTTGGAAGATAACACAGTAGTCTCTTATCAGATGTCTGAGTTCTATCACCCGGAATGCGCCAGAGGCGTGCGATGGGATGACCCGGCGTTTGGGATAAAGTGGCCTGAAATGCCAACTCTAATTAGTGAACGAGATAGAAACTATTCTCTTTATGAGGCTGTAGCAGGAAAACGGGCTTAAATCTTATTGAACCATTGCCGGATAATTGGTCATGTGTTAGTTATTTGGGTGGTCTCTATTATATACGGCCGTCAAAACCCAGAGCATGCTAATTCTATTGGCAATAGTCTCGCTCATTAACACTGGCAGTATCATCAAATCCACGAGGTTGCCACGCAAGCTTGCCGCAGTCTCTCTCCATAAGGTGCAGAAACGAAAGATTTTGGTGTAGCCATTTTCGCTGACAAGGAGGTTGGGAAGAGAACAGTTGAGTATCTTCTACGGGGCTATTCTGGTCATGTGAGGTATTTGGTTCTGACTGACCAGGGTTCAGAGATTCTTTCTTTGGCTTTGGCCGCCGGCTTTGACAAGGATTTCATATTCTTCGGTAAGGACTTGTACAATGAGAGTGTCTTGAGCAGGATAAAAGAGATAAGTGTTAGCTACATTTTCCTGGCTTGGTGGCCTTTTATAGTTAAAGAGCCAATTCTTTCTCTTCCCCGAATTGGAGTTCTGAATTTTCATCCGAGTCTCTTGCCTTACAACAGGGGCAAACATTACAACTTCTGGACCATTGTGGAAGAGACCCCCTTTGGTGTATCTATCCATTTTATTAATGAATCAGTTGATAGCGGGGATATTGTCTTTCAGAAGAAGATAGAAAAAACATGGGAGGATAATGGCAAGACCCTCTATGAAAAAGCTCAGGAAGCTATGTTTGAACTGTTTGTAGAGAGCTATCCCAAGATTGTAGATTCACAGTACGTTCGTATTAAACAGAATAAGAACGAAGGAAGTTTTCATCTGGCCAGAGAACTGGAGCCGGCATCACAAATATTCTTGGATGAGAAATATAAAGCTAAAGACCTGTTGAATCTGTTAAGAGCAAGGACTTTTCCTCCTTATTCTGCGTGTTATTTTTTTGACAGAGGCGGAAAATATGAAGTCACCGTTGAAATAAAAAAGGTGGAAGAGTGACTATGAATCATCAGGAGTTTGAGAAAGCGAACAAAGAAAAAATTGCAGAAATGCAGAAGAGTGAGAGGGTCAAGAGTTTGACAAGAGACTGGTTTGTTCATGTGTCAAAGCATGAGTATTCTTACCATTTCACTTGGCTCGGTCGTCCTATTATTCAATTTCCCCAGGATATTGTTGCCATGCAGGAAATAATCTGGCAGACAAGACCCGATTTAATTATCGAAACAGGGATTGCCCGCGGAGGTTCTCTAATCTTTTATGCTTCTATGCTTGAGCTGCTCGGTGGCAGTGGCCAGGTTCTGGGCATTGACGTAGACATTCGGCAACATAACCGACTGGAAATTGAAAAGCATCCTATGTTTAAGAGAATTACGATGATTCAAGGTTCATCGGTTGACCGATTTGTTGTTCAGCAAGTTTATGATTTTGCAAAAGGGGAAAAACGCATTCTGGTAGTTTTAGATTCTAATCATACCTATGAGCATGTGTTAAAAGAACTACAACTGTATTCTCCTTTGGTGGATGAGGGTAGTTATCTTGTTGTTTTTGATACAGTTATTGAAGATATGCCGGAGGATTCCTTTCCTGACCGTCCCTGGGGAAAGGGAAATAATCCCAAAACAGCAGTTCGGGAATTCTTGAAAACAAATGATCGCTTTGAGATTGATAAAGAAATTGAAAATAAACTGCTTATAACTGTAGCTCCGGATGGTTTCCTGAAATGCGTAAGGAATTAGTCGCAGAACGTATCCCTGTATCGGGCCCTTGGATTACTCAGAAAGAGATTGATTACGTAACCGATGCAGCAACAAACGCCTGGTATGGTGAAGCCAACGTATACAACGAGCGTTTCGAAAAGGCGTTTGCAGAATACGTACGTGTACGCTTTGCTATTTCCCTGCCCTCTTGTACTTCTGCTATCCATTTATCTCTTTTGTCTCTTGGCGTTGGTCCCGGTGATGAGGTTATTGTTCCTGATATAACCTGGATTGCCACTTCAGCTCCAATTACTTATGTTGGAGCAACTACTGTTTTTGCCGATATTGATCAAGACACCTGGTGCTTATCAGCGGAGTCGTTTGAGCAGTGCGTAACACCACGGACCAAAGCTGTTATTCCGGTAGATCTCTATGGTGGGATGCCAGCTATGGATAGTATTTGTGAAATTGCTCAGCGGCATGGAATTGCTGTAATAGAAGACGCTGCTGAAGCTATCGGTTCTGAATATAAGGGTCAGAGAGCCGGCAGTTTTGGAGATACGGGAGTGTTTAGTTTCCATGGTTCCAAGACCCTGACCACCGGTGAAGGTGGGATGTTGGTGACCGATAGCGAATATTTGCGCAATCGAGCGCTTGTTCTCCGCGATCATGGGCGTCCTCCTGGCGACACGATGTTCTGCAATACGGACGTCGCCTTCAAATACAAGATGAGCAGCATGCAGGCGGCGTTGGGCACGGGCCAGATTGAACGAATTGAGGAATTGATTGACCGAAAACGACGGATTTTTTCCTGGTATAAAGAAAGACTGAAAGATGTCGAGGCGGTTACGCTGAATTACGAGGCCGAGGATGTGAAAAATACTTATTGGATGGTGTCGGTTATCATCGATAAGAAACTGGGATTGAAAAAGGAACAATTGATGAAATTGCTTGCGGAGAAAAACATAGAAAGCCGCCCGTTTTTCCGGCCTTTGAGTTCCATTCCCGCCTACAAGGGTTGTGAGCAGGCTGAGCTTGCAAGGAGCCGCAATCATGTAAGCTACAGTATTGCTCCTTTTGGAGTGAATCTTCCCAGCGGATTGAACTTGGATGAAGAAAAGGTTGAATATGTTTGCGACGTCTTGCGTGACCTGCTCTGCTGAATCTCCATCTATGCACGTAACCAAATCTAAAAAACAGGTCGCTGTAACTTGAGATACATTGTACACCCAAGCATGGCAGTCGGCTAAGTGTAGCGGAGATAGAACCCAGCATATTCACCAGAAATTGTTTGTATCGACGAATACCAGATATCGAAACATTGCAACAAGAAGTAGAAGCATGGAACCGTAAACAAAATGCAAATCAGAAAACAGTGGATTGACAATTTACAAACGAAGAAGTAAGAGTGAAGTCGAAAAGATTATATCCACAAATTCAAATGTTATTAGGTACTAGCCTGAAGCTCAATACCTTGGCCAACTTTGCGGGCAGGGCCTGGACTACACTGCTGGCCTTTCTTTTCATTCCCATTTACATCAAAGTGCTGGGGATTGAATCGTGGGGATTGATTGGTTTCTTCACGACGCTCCTGGCAGTGCTCAACCTGCTCGATCTGGGGCTTAGCTCGACGCTGAACCGTGAACTGGCGCGTCTCTCGGCGGAACAGGATAAGGGGCGCGAGCAACGCGACCTGGTGCGCACACTCGAGATGATCTATTGGGTCGTTGCAATGTTGCTCGGTCTGCTTGTGCTGGCGGCTGCCCCTGTTATCGCTCGCTACTGGATAAACTCTCAGGAACTACCCGTTGGAACCGTTACCTCCGCTGTTCGCATGATGGCGCTGGTCTTCATTTTACGATTCCCAGTCGCTTTATACCAAGGCGGCCTGATGGGATTGCAGCGACAGGTTCTTTTGAATGGGATTCTGGGCGGAATGGGCACATTACGAAGCGTGGGTGCCGTCGCCGTTTTATGGTGGATTTCGCCGACAATTCAGGCCTTTTTTATCTGGCAATTACTTGTCAGCGCCTTTCAGACCCTTGCGCTCAGGTCGTACCTTTGGAGGCTGTTGCCCCACGATACAGTTCGACCGCGGTTTCAAAAGGAGTCTCTCTTGGGAGTCTGGCGTTTCGCCACCGGTATGGCCGGAATCGCGCTGGTTACGGTCTTTCTGACGAACCTGGATAAAGTGCTTCTCAGCAAGTTACTGACCCTGGAGAGATACGGTTACTACATGGTGGGCGCCTCGGCGGCAGGCGGCATCTATATTTTGGTAGCACCGTTTTATATCGCAGCATTCCCACGGTTTTCGCAAATGGTGGCGGCGGGAGAGCATGAGCAGGTTGCGAGACTTTACCACTTGCTGTGCCAAAGCGTTGCCGTTGTGGTTCTGCCGGTTGTCGCCGTTGTCTCAGTGTTTTCGCCCGAGGCGCTGATGATATGGACGAGGAATCCGGCGATAGTTGAAAACTCCCACTTATTTGTTTCCCTGCTGGTTATTGGAACCGGGCTGAACGGCCTAATGAATATTCCATACGCTCTTCAGTTGGCTAGCGGATGGACGAAACTCGCTTTCTATCAGAACGTTGTCTCGGTTAGCGTTGCTGTTCCCGCTCTTATTATCTTAACACGATTATACGGCGGCGTTGGCGCGGCCGTTATCTGGGTTGTGCTGAATGCGTCATGGGTGCTGATTACTCCCCATATTATGCATCGCCGGTTATTTACAACGGAAAAGTGGCGATGGTATTTTGGAGATGTGGCAAAGCCCTTATTGGGGGTTGTTGTTGCAGCGGGCGTTGTTCGATTGCTCGTTCCTTTTGAGATGCTTGGTCTCTGGACGCAGTTTCTTATCTTGGGTACAACATGGGCCTTGGCCGTAGTGATGGCAGTTTCCCTTACGCCGAGCCTTCGGGGAGTATTATTCAAAAGCGCTTAATTCATATACTCGACAGTCATGAGTTTACATCAGTCTGCTTTCTTGTTAGGGCCTTTGTTATTACGTGCTGTTTGCTTCTGTCGAATTAATTTCGTTATCCACCATGAAACCGGAACTTTGGCGACATAATTATTGATTATTACGGTCGGCAGGTTTTGCTATTGAAGGTTAAAATTGTAAGAACATGGTCAAGTTTACAATAATTATCCCAACACGAGAACGCTGCGATACTCTGGAGAGTTCTCTTCAGACGTGTGTGAGGCAGGAGTATGACAATTTAGAGATTATCGTAAGTGATAATGACAGTGGGGATAACACTCGTGACGTGGTGGAGTCGTTTAGAGATAATCGGGTCAAATACGTGAATACGGGTGAAAGGCTCAGTATGTCGGCCAATTGGGAATTTGCACTGTCACAGGTTGACAGTGGCTACATTATTTATCTTGGAGATGATGACGGCATGCTGCCTGAGGCTATCATAAGTTTGAATCGGATTATTGAGGACACGGGGACCGAGGCGGTCGGATGGCGGTCAGCTGAATACCATTGGCCCAGACATCCAGACAAAGCCGTGCGAAACATGCTCAATATACCTCTCGGGACATCTTTGGAAAAACGCGATTCCAAAGAAATGCTGACTGATGTGATTAATATGAAGCGTTCTTACCGTGAGCTTCCTTTTTTGTATAAGGGGGCGGTGAGTTACGAACCCGTTAAGCGAATATCACTTGAATCAGGGCGTTTTTTTAACTCTTTAACTCCTGATGTATATTCGGGGATTGTTCTGGCAAGTGTCATCGACTCCTATTACTATTCCCAGAGTCCTTATTCAATTAATGGAGCCTCTCATCACAGCGTCGGTACATCAGGTTTCAGCGTGGGTTCTGACAAGAAAGCGCTAAATAAATACCTGAGCGAAGACAATATTCCGTTTCACCCCAAGTTGGTTATGGTGCCGTCAGTGCCGATTTTGGTGGCTGAATGCATTTTGCAGGCGCATGAGCATGTTGCGGAGTCGCGGCAGTTTGCGGTTGACATTAAACATGTAATGGAGACTGTGGCCAGGCAGACGGTGAATTTACGAGGCGAGCAGTATGAGGCTGTTATAGGTGCGATAAAAGAGATAGCGAGACTTAACAATCTTGAAGGATGCTTATCAGAAATTATTGTGCCGCGCAGGCAGCGCTGTGACCAAGCTGTCAGGTCCATACCCGGGATCAATCCGCTCAGGAAAACTCTTCTGGTGGATTGTTCGCAATTCGGTGCATCCAATGTGTTCGAAGCCAGTTTACTTTGCAGACACCTGCTGGCCTTAAGAGGGATGAATTATTTTTCCTTGAGAGGCATTGCGAAAACGACGATTGGTTTGCTCAAAAGAGAGTTTATAAAGAGGTCGTAGCGAGGGAATGAAGGAACTCATTAGAAAGGTTGCACGGCGAATCGGAGTGGAGGTTACCATGTACCGGCCTGAAAATTCTGATATGGCCAAGCTGCAAAAAATGCTGTCATGTCATCAAATAGAGCTTGTGCTCGATGTGGGAGCCAATAAGGGTCAATATGCCCGGCAACTCAGGCTCGGGGGATACAAGGGCAGGATTGTGTCTTTTGAGCCACTTTCGAGCGCTCATAAAATACTTTTTCAGCGGAGTGACGGGGACAGCAACTGGGTCGTGGCGCCGCGAATGGCAATTGGCGATAAAGACGGAATTACGCAAATCAATATCTCTGAGAATTCGGTAAGCAGTTCGCTCAAGCTCATGACAAGGGCACACCTCGAAGCGGCGTCGGCAGCCCGTTACATCGGGACGGAGGAAATAACCATTTCGCGGCTGGACAGTGTTTGCCATGAGTATATAAATGGAGACAGCAGGGTGTTTTTGAAGATAGACACTCAGGGCTTTGAGCGACAGGTTCTGGAGGGCGCTGAGAAGACATTGCCTCTGATTGAGGGAATTCAGATAGAGCTTTCTCTGGTTCCCTTATATGAGGAGCAGTTGCTATTCGCAGAGATGATAAACAGACTGAATGCTTTGGGTTTTGAGCTATACGGACTTTTCCCTGGTCTGACGGATCCGCGGAAGGGGAGACTTCTTCAGGCCGATGGAATACTGTTTAGAAGTTTGTAACCGCTTACCTGAAATCATCGATTACTGCGAAGGTTTGAACCGGCGATGTTTAGCGCAGAACGCTGGCATAGATTACTGGAGAGGCTTACTTGGGGACACCACGAGCAGCAGTTGCTGAACGTTTATAAACAGATTGTGGCAAGATTTTAACACACATTTGGGTAATTAAGACAAGATGATAAGGTTTGACCATTGGTCATTTTACTGGATATTCTTTGTTGTTTTATTCTCATCGGCCGCTATTTTTAGACCCCGCATGTTCGCGCTGATATTGCCTTTGGTTTTTTTCTGGACGGCAAGAGCATTCTTTCTCATTGACTGGAGCGTTCTAAAATTAGTGCTTTTTCTGTTTCTAATCTCTATTGCTCTCAATGGTTTTCCCCGCCAGATTTCTTCATTACCGAATCGTAAGGCTTTAATCGTCTTTATTTTGCTTTTTGGGGCATGGTCCGTTTACGCAGCATTTCACGTTCCCGAGTCTGCACTAATAGGGGTTGTGCGTTCCGCTGTACATCGTCCTCCGCTAAGGGGTATAGTAAGAACCTTTTACTTTATGTCTTTTATTTTGGCCCTGCCCATTGCTTTTTGGGGAATACATGGGAAGGCGGATTTTTCAAAGGTTCTACGCATATTTTTTATAACGGCTTTGGTCGCAGCCATTGTCGGAGTAGTCGAGATGTTTGCCGTTAGATTTGTGCCCTCCCTTGACAATCTTTGGCGTTTTTTCAATGTAGGCAATGTCGTTGAAATAGTTGGGGAGAAAAAAACGTTTACCAGTTGTAGGCCCTGCCCGTTCGTTTATGAACCTCGATATTTTGGATATGCTATGGGATTTACAGCCTGCCTGGCTTTTCTTTGTAGAATCTTCCCTGTTTCCGGTGTTCCAAAATGGGCTACCCGCATTCCTTTCATAGGTACCTGTTTCCTTTTATCGCTCGCAAGCGCATCTGTCTCTGCAGTGGCCGGTGTCTTGTTTGGTTTTACTGCGATTACGGTTTGGCTTGTAGCTTGCAAAAGGATTGTTCAAAAACATAAGCTTAAGTACGTATTTTTCTTTATAATCCTGGTTTTAATTTTTTTGTTGAATACTCAATTATTACAGCATCGTTTATACGGTTATTTATTCAGTGCTGGACTGGCGGACGAATCCGGGCTAACCAAAAATGCATTTGAAAGTCAGCGGGGCATGCTCTCAACTAATGCATATCTATATTGGTTTATCAACCAGCCTAAATATCTGTTAATTGGCTCAGGGTTCGGAAACGGCTGCTTTTATTGCTTCAAATTTCTTCCTTACTTTAGCGGCTGGCTGGAAGCAGGATTTTTGACTGCAAGGTTGCCAATCATTGACTTGATATCAGATATCGGAATCCTGGGGATGTTATTCTTGTTCGGTTTATGGATAAGGTGGTGGAGAAAAATAGGCACATTAAGCAAGCAGACCGAAGACGTCGAGAGTATGCATTGCCTGGAAATTATTTGTGGAATACTCCTTTTTTTAATCATAAGCGGATTCTGGTTTGAAACGCATGTCTTGACATGGTTCTTTTTTGGAGTGGCACTTGCATTGACAGCAGCAAACAATCCAGAGGCCGACTATGATGACAACAATCTTGGCTGAGTTACCGAGAATTACTATTGTTACGCCCTTATATAACGGTGGAAAATTTCTGCGCGAGACCATCGAATCGGTCATAAATCAAAATTATGCAAATTTTGAATACTATATCGTTGACGGCGCAAGCACCGATAGCAGTGTAGACATCATTCGCGAGTATGCACATAGAGTCGATTGGTGGATAACCGAGAAAGACCATGGGCAGTCTGATGCGATAAATAAGGGTTTTGCAAGGGCCACCGGTGAGCTTTTTTGCTGGGTCAACAGCGATGATATCCTGTTTCCAGGCTGTCTTGAAGCGGTTGCCGAATGCTATCTCATTCAAAATCAGCCGGATATTATTCACACTAACGTCGCGTACATAGATGCAGAAACAAGGATAACGCGATTCATACGTGTGCCGCGACAGAGCAGGTTTTTCTTTTTTCGAGGTGTATGGCATGGAGCTGCACCCAGCATCTTCTTTAAAACATCGCTTATGCAAGCTGTAGGAGGACTTGATAAGAATCTACATTTGTCAATGGATATAGACATCTGGATGAAGATGATGAAGGCCGGGGCCAGAGTGGCGCATATACCGGAATATCTCGGAGGTTTTCGTCAACATGAGACCTCAAAGACCGTAGTGTCGAAAAATTCAAGAAAGACGTGTGAGAACTCGGAAACAACCCGAATACTCAACGGGAATATTCAGGGTTCGACAATCCCCAGGCGAGAATTCTGGCGCAGAATATACAAGCTTTACCAGGTTTTGAACCTTAACTATTTACGGGCAGCCGGGGATTTGCGTAGAATTTCAGACCCAATGTACCTGCGGCGGATGTTAGCTGAGAAGAGACCTTCATTCTGTGGGGAATCAGAAAGTTAGGGTGGCGGTGAAAAAGTTTAAAATCAAGCGTCTCAAAGATGGTCGTGCAATGTTGAATTTGGCTTGCGGTTACAAAATTCATCCGGAATGGACCAACATCGATTTTTCTCCTTTGGTAAAACTTGCCAGGCATAAGAACTTGGCTGGGCTGTTGAAAAGGGTCGGCATACTTTCGGAAAAGCGCTATCAGAGAGTTTTGCGGGTTGATACGGAGACTATTTTGTGGGATTTGAGGAAGGGAATTCCGTTCGGTGACAAACTTTTTGATGTTGTATATCACTCTCACTTTCTTGAACATTTGGACAAGGATGCGGCTTATTTGTTTTTGAGGGAATGCTATAGGGTTCTTAAACCTTGCGGTGTCATCCGGGTGGTGGTGCCGGACCTTGAGATAAGATGCCGAAATTATTTGAATACATTGGAGGCGGCGGTTGGGGTAGAGGCGAATGAGGGCGATTTTTATTCTTCGCATGAGCAATCCATAAGGAGATTGGTGGGTCAGATGGTGCGGAATGAACCTGCCGGGACTGCGGAGCAGCCGTTGCTTGTGCGAAAAATTGAAAGTTTTGTTCGTGGTGATACGGCAAAGGCGGGAGAAATTCATCGATGGATGTATGACAGTGTGACTTTGAGACAGTTGCTTTTGAAGAGCGGATTTACGGACGTTTCTCTGGAATCTTACAGTTCCGGAAGAATCAAGGATTGGTTGTCATTCAATCTGGATTCTGATGATGGGGATTCTTACAAGCGTGATTCAATTTATATTGAAGGTGTAAGGGGAGCGGATTTGTGATTCTGACTGAACTTTTGAGCTTGGGTCTCGATGTGGTTGACTTGAGACAGGCAATACATTTTCCGGGAGGTCTGTTTTGCAGATTGCTTTTTTTGGTTTGAAGAACTCTTTCGATTTTTACCACATCGGGGGCATGGACTCGCTGGCACGAAGGCTGGCGATAGGTTTAGCTGAGTTGGGAGACCAAGTTGAATTCGTGCATTATGGCGCTGGCCAGGAAAAGACCGAGCAGCATCGTGGTGGTATAACCATTCACCATTTTAAGAAATTCAATGATGCTCTCAAGCATCTGGTCGCTTCTGAGTGCGACCATGTGGTGTCAATTTACCTGAGGCCACGCGACCGTCTCACTTATGCGCGTTTTCGTCGCACACACGGACGCTCAATAAGATTTCATTGTATTTATTCATGCTGGCACGAATTGCGTTTTAGGCGGGAGCTGTTTTTCGCTGAAGCGAGGCTGTTTCCTTTTAACGGAACGTTGTTCTGCGTTTCACCGCGCATTCACCGATACGTCTCTCAATGGGCTTCACATGCAGCATTGCTTCTGCCGCCGGTTCCGGAATCATACTTTTGCCGCCCCGAAGAGAAGAATAGCAATAATAAACTACGTTTGACCTATGCCGGTCGTGTCGACCCTGGTAAGGGAACCGAACGCGCGGTGGATGTATTTGAGCGTCTGGGAGCACGCAAGGACGTTGAAGCGCGCCTTTGTGGCTTCGCGTGGTCTCACCGCAAAGAGACCGTCGAACTTCACGAACGACTTCTGGCCAATCCGAACATTCGCTACGAACCGGTGGAATACAAGAGCTGGTCGCCGGAAGTGGATGAAAATTTTTGCCGCCTGCTGAAAGAGGCGGATATTTTGCTTCTGCCTTATGAAAAACTGAGCAGCACAATCGATACACCGCTTCTGCTACTCGAAGCAATGGCAAGCCTTTGTGCTGTTATCACTCCGCATTTGGGAGATCTGCACGCCACCTACGGTCCTAGCGAGTTTAATTTGAGCGAAGGCTGGAGCACGGATGCCGTGATTGAGTTAATTCACCGCATGCGCGAAGGCCTTTTGGTCGAGCGTGAACGTCTTGCTCGAAGAAATCAGGCTCTTGTCTTTAACACCTCCGGCGCGGTGGAATTGTTTGGAGAACATCTTCGTGTTAGTAAATAGTAGTCTAACTTCCCAATGCCCGAGTCTGCAGTACGATTTGCGTGACCTGCTGCTCGATTTTTTCTCGCGCCTCGATAACACGTCCGTGACATATTGTGTTCTGCGCAACCATGAAGGTCTTCCCGAGCGCATGGGCAATGATATCGACCTGCTCGTACTGCCGCGAGACGCGCGTGCTTTGGAATCCTGCCTTCTGACCGCCGGCGAAGAAGCCGGTTGGCAGATTCTGAAAATCCCGAGGCGTTATGGTTATCGCTCGTATTGGTTTCGAACACCGGACGGACACTTCATGCATTTTGATGCCTGGTCTAAGCTTTTTTGGAAGGGGCTGCGTTGGGCCGATGAGGAGTTAATTTTGCATAGGCGCGTCCGCTGCAAACAGTTCTATGTTCTGGACCCCGCAGACGAGGCGGCGTCTCTACTTCTGAAGGACTTGCTCCCAAAAGCCGTAATCAAGGAGAAATATCGAAATCAAATTGTTGACGTGGCAAAGCAGCGTCCTGAAGAATTCTGCAGATTCCTTGAATGTGCCGTGGGAAAAAGTCTTGCTGTGAAAATTTTAGACTATGTCGTTGCCGGAAACTGGGATGCTGTACTGCGGCAAAGAAGCCGAATAATCGGTCATCTGTTTTTGGCAAGATTCTTATGCAATCCGTTCGAACCTTTTATTGGAATGGACAGATTTTTCTTTTCATATCTGAATGTAATGCTAACGGCTCACAATGGAGTATTCGTAGCTCTCATAGGACCAGACGGTTCGGGGAAATCGACTATTGCCAATAAATTGACCCGATATCTATTGAAGTTGCTTCCGCAGCCCCGCTACTGTCATGGTCGCTTTGGTTTCCTTCCGGACCTGCGAGTTTTACTGAATATCGCGCGGCGATTGTGTAGACTTAGGCGTTTACCAACTGTGCCAAGCGGCGTACACGCCGTGCATGATGTAGCACCTCACGGAACTCTGCGGTGCGTTGTGCACGCACTCTATTACAGCCTTGATTTTGTTTTGGGATACTTCACCTTGGTGCGAATCAACGCCATCGGCGACTTAATGGTCTTCGACCGATATTTTTATGACTGGTTTATTCAAAGCTACTATGGCCGTACACCTCGGTTGTTTCTCCCGGTGCTTAAGTTCATTCTGCCACGGCCAGACCTGGTTGTTTTTCTCAGTAATACACCCGAAGAGATACACCGGCGCAAACCGGAACTGACTGTGGAGCAGATTGAGGAACAGAGTAAAAAGTGCCGACGAATCATCCGGAACATGCCATATGCAATGGTTGTCTCGACAAAACAATCCCCTGAGGAAGTTGTTTTTGAAATTGGCGATCGGGTCGTGGAAATCATGGCGAGGCACTGTCAGGAACAACAACGATGAAAATACTGAGTGTTTTCCCTGCTTATGAACCAGCCTGGGCATTTGGCGGTGTAGTGCGATGTATGAGCAATCTATGCCGGGCGATGGCAGAGGCCGGTGTGGACGTATCCGTTTACACGACAAACGTTGATGGGCGAGGGGGACTGCTCGAAACGCCGCTGGAAAAACCGGTGAACCTTGGAGGAGTGAAAACGACTTATTTCCCATCGACCTTCGGCCGCAGGTCGGTTTGGGATTCCAGAGCGCTGACGCGAACGCTCAAACGTACGATTGAGGATTTCGATATTGTTTATGTATCTGCCATCTGGCAACAGATAGGAATAACAACTGGAAGGATAGCGAAAAAGCGAGACGTGCCGTACGTTGTTGGAGCCCACGGCTCGTTCGACTACGAGCTGCTGAAATTCAGCAGGTTGAAAAAATTACTATGGTGGCGTCTTTTTCTCAATAGCAATTTACGCTGTTGTAGCGGCTTGCACCTGACATCTGAATATGAGAGATGTCAAGCCGTGATATTGGGGACGGAGTTCCCACACTTTATCGTGCCCAATTGTATGCAGCCGGATGCTTTCGAGACGCCTGAATCTCTCGGAAACTCCGTGCGGGAGGCGTTTCGGATTCCGCCAGATGCTTCTTTGCTGGTATCCATAGGACGGACTGATCCGAAAAAGCGACTCGACATAATATTGGATGCTTTCGAAGCGATTCACCGTGTCTGTCCCGACTCGCGTTTGATGTTCGTCGGGGAATATGAAAACGATTATGGCTTGGAAATGAAAAGAAAATCGGATGCCATGGAAGCATCAGAATTTATAATCTGGACGGGTTATCGAAGTGGAGACGGCCTGAAAGGTTGCTATGTGGCAGGTGATATTTTTATTTTACCCAGCATGGATGAGAACTTCGGAATGGTTGTGACTGAAGCAATGGCGGCGGGAATGCCGGTCGTTGTTTCCGACCATGTTGGCGTGGCGGAAGATGTCGCGCGCACCGGTTCTGGGATTGTGACAAAAGTTAATCCCGACGACGTGGCGCGGGCGGTCCTTGAACTGCTAAGCAATCGCGAACGGATGCGCGCGATGGGCGAGCGAGCCCGTAAAACGGCAAAAGAACTTTACAGTGGTCCAAAAGTAGCCCAACAGATGATTGAAGCGTTTGAGGATGTTGTCTCAGGAAGACGAAGCGAGAAGTGTGCGGAGAGTGAAGAGAATAACCCGTGGAGATTGTGAGCGTTATGACAGCAAAGGAAACGAGAGGCTTATGAACGACGATATTCCTGTCAATACTGATTGTCGATACTTTCGAGGCGACTTACCCTGCAAAGAACACAAACAGACAGGAGTACATTGTAACGATTGTCAAAAGTACTCTCCGACAAAGGAAAGAATTCTTATCATCAAACTCGGCGCGATGGGAGACGTGGTCCGAACCACACCGCTTTTACGCAGACTGAAAAAAGAACGACCCGAAGCCGAAATCACCTGGCTTACTTATTCGCCCGAGGTCGTGCCTGGCATCGTCGACAGAATACTCTTGCTGGAATGCAAAGCGATTCCCTGGCTATTGGCCAATCACTACGATCTTCTTTTAAATCTCGATAAAGATGCAGAGGCCATCGCGTTGGCCAAACTTGTCAAGGCTGATGTTAAAAAAGGTTTTGCCCTCGAAAACGGAAAATGCGTACCGAGCGATGAATCTGCTCGACACAAATGGATGACGGGCCTTTTCGACGATTTCAATCAGGCCAACAATAAAAGTTACACTGAAGAAATATTTGAGATTTGCGGTTACGAGTTTGATGGCGAAGAGTATATTTTGGACATCGAACCATTTGGGAAGGAAATACACGCGCAACGCCCACTAATCGGTCTCAACACCGGTTGCGGTAATCGCTGGAACACCCGGCTGTGGAGCATCGAGAACTGGATCGAGTTGGCGCGAAATCTCGAAAAGCGAGAGTTGGGAATTGTTTTGCTTGGTGGACCTGATGAGGACGAACAAAACAAGCGAATCGCTCGCGAGGCGGGAGTTCTGTACATGGGGCTGTTTCATATCCGAGAGTTTTGCTCTCTGGTAGCTGAAATGGACCTTGTTGTAACGCTCGTGACTTCGGCTCTCCATTTTGCTATAGGAGCAAAGAAAAAAGTTGTGTTATTAAACAACATATTCAACAAACACGAGTTCGAATTGTATGGCCGTGGAGAAATACTCCAACCGCCTCTTGAGTGTCTTGGATGTTTCAAGACCGAATTCGACGACAAATGCTCGGCTCACAATTGCATGGATCTCATCACTCCCGCTCAAGTAACTAAGGTAGTTTTAAGGCACCTATGAAAAAAACAGCCTATATTATCAGTGTCAAATGCGCATTCGGTTCCCACAAGGAATTTGTCCTGTTTGGCAAACAGATGAAAAAGCGTGGACTTGCGGTTCGATACATCCTTTCACGTAATTACGCCTGGATGCACACCGAGCCAATCGAGGAAGTTCACTTTCTTACCAATTCGACCAATATGATTTCAATCGCTATCGACACGGTGCTCTTTTTTCTCTATGGCTGGATTCGCCTGGCCCTTATATTTCGAAAGGAGCCGCCTGATTTTCTCTGTTTTTACAACGCCCACCCGCTAAACTTTGCAATTGCAGGATTGGCTAAAAAATTCGCTCCTGACGGTATTCGGGCCGTTTATCTTCATGAGCCTGCCAGGCCGGAAAAGGCTGCCTACGCATGGAAAGGGAGATTGTATTTCAATATAGTCGAGTTTTGCCAGAGACTTGTCCTTGAATCTACCACCGATGTAATTTTAGGTTCGCCGGTAGCGATGGAATTGTTTGAACAACATTTCCCGGATTATCCGGGACAAAAGCATTATGCGCCTCTTTTGATTACTGATTGTCCTTCTAAAGTGCGGAAGCGACGGTATTTTTCAATGGTTGGCCGGTTCAATTTCGCCAAGAAACCGGATATTTTCATTGAAGCAATCAACTACGCGGCACAAAGAGGCGAAGATATCGAATTTCAAATAGTGACTTCATGCAATATTGAACGTTTCTTAGCGCTGCTTACGCCTGATGGAAAATCAAGGTTGCGTTTAGTAATAAAGAAAAACCTTTCCGACAAAGACATTTCACAGGCGGTTGCTGGAAGTTTTGCTGTACTCTCTCTCCAACCGATAGTAACGCAAAGCGGTATACTGCCCGTTGCTTTTATGAATTCGACACCTCTTATCGTTCGTCCCATTCGGGGCTTTACGCAGTTTGTTGAGCACACATTCAACGGGTGGGTACTTCCAAAGGACTTTTCTATCCAGGATATTGTAGAAGCCATGAAGTTGGTAAGGGATAACTTTGATAGCCTCTCAGCCAATGCCAGACATACTTTTCTCGACCTGTTTGCAGAAGAAAACTGGAACAAATATTATGATCGGTTGCTCAATCCGTTGAACGGCGTTCAGACGACCAAACTCGCAGCGACTGTTTGTGCATATCCGGATAAGTAGGAATTTTCATGGCGTATAGAGTATTGGTTACAGGTGGTTCCGGATTTATAGGAACTAACTTGGTCGACTCTCTCTTGGCCGAGGGCTTTGATGCCCTGAGCATCGACATTAAAAGACCGATGAATGAAGAACATAACCACGTATTTAGGAAAGTGGATATTCTGGATTATCCAACCCTCGTCGGAGCTTTTAATGATTTCGCTCCTGTGTACATAGTTCATTTGGCCGCTCGAACTGATTTGCATGAGGACAAAAGCCTTGACGGCTATGCAGCAAATACGATTGGTGTAGAAAATATGGTTAATGCAATTGCCAACCAGACCTCGGTCAAAAGGGCCATCTTCACATCAACCAAGCTGGTTTGTCCGACGGGCTATAGCCAAAAATCATATGAAGATTATTGCCCGGATACCATGTATGGAAAAAGTAAAGTCGAGGGCGAAAAGATTGTACGGAGCTCCTCAGAGCTGAAATGCTGGTGGTGTATTGTTCGTCCAACCTCAATATGGGGCCCTTGGTCATATTCGCCACACATCCCCTATGGTAGGTTCTTTAAGATGATAGCGCGTGGTCATTACTTTCACCCTGGTCTCGCAAGTCCGCTGAAAAGCTTCGGTTACGTTGGCAACGTCATATTTCAGATTAATAAACTCTTTGACGCCCCTCCCGAACAAATACACAGGAAGATCTTTTACTTAACGGATTATGACGTTTTTACAATAAAGGAGTGGGCGGACATGATATCTCTGAAGCTTCGAAATAGGAAAGCTCGGACGATTCCGGAATGGATGGTTCGTCTTCTTGCCTTGGCTGGAGATTTGATGAAGTTCTGCGGGATAAGAGAGCCACCTTTTTCGTCGTTTCGGTTGAAGAATATGCGAGCGGACACTACAGGCATTCCATTCGAATCCATGAGGAAAATCACAGGACCTTTGCCTTATTCACTGGAGCAAGGGGTCGAAGAAACAATTTCATGGTTCCAAAAACATAATCTAATCAGATAAGTGTATATGAAATGAAACTGGGGTATGACAGCTATTTACATCCCTACGGTGGTCAGAAGTAGTAGCCAAAAAATGAAGGTCTCAATCATTACCGTTTGTTTGAATAGTGCTGAAACTATTGAAGATACTATAAGAAGCATCCTGAGCCAGGACTATAAGGACATTGAATATATTATTGTCGATGGCGGTTCTACTGATGGTACGCTTGATATTTTGAAGGAGTATAGTGATAGAATTCGAAAATTCATTTCTGAGCCTGATCATGGTGTGTACGATGCTATGAATAAAGGGATTAGATTATCCAGCGGTGACATTATAGCCACACTGAATTGCGACGACATGTATGCGGACAGCACGAGCGTCTCTGATATGGTGAAGTTTATTGTGGCCAACGACCTGGACGGTGCTTATGCGGATCTAGTTTATATTGATAGAGAAAAGCCTGAGAAGGTTACTCGTTTTTGGAATACTGGTGAGTACAAAAGTGGTGCCTTTTGTTACGGCTGGACCATACCTCACCCGACATTTTTCTGTCGAAAAGAAATTTTTGAAAGGTATGGATATTTCAATGATAATTTTCAAATTGCTGCAGATTTTGAGCTAATGCTTCGTTTCGTTGAAAAACATCAAATTACTATCGGTTATCTGCCGAAGGTAATTGTAAAAATGCGCACGGGAGGTAAAGCAAATGTTTTGCGAGGCATCATTCGTGGTAACTGGGAAATCATAAGGTCTTTTCGACTAAACAATCTTCGTTTACTCCCATGGTTCTTCGTAGTCAAACCAATAACGAAAATATCTCAGCTCTTTAGAAGACCGAGCCTGCAAAAGCGGCTTTGAATCCCTTTGAAACTCAAGCAGTTGGGGTCTGAAACGGCCAAAAATCGTCTAACAATAATGACATATAGTTTTCGAGGAACAAAAAATGTACTTAAAAGCGCTAGTAACTGGAATAACTGGGCAGGATGGTAGTTATTTAGCTGAATTACTGCTGGAAAAAGGTTATGAGGTCCATGGAATAATTAGACGGTCGAGCTCTTTTAATACTCAGAGAATCGACCACCTTTATAGCGACCCACACCAATCCGACACAAGACTGTTTCTGCACTATGGTGATTTAATTGACGGCACCGGCCTTAGAGAAATCCTGACGCGCGTACAGCCGGATGAAGTGTACAACCTCGGTGCGCAGTCGCACGTGCGAGTGAGCTTCGACCAGCCGGTTTACACTGTGCAGACAGATGCTGTCGGTACAATTCGATTGCTGGAGGCCATTCGCGACACGGGTCTTAATACGAAATTTTATCAGGCATCAAGCAGCGAGATGTTCGGCAAAGCTGTCGAAGTACCTCAAACGGAAAAGACGCCTTTTTATCCGCGAAGTCCTTACGGTTGCGCAAAGGTGTATAGCTTTTTCCAGACGGTGAATTATCGGGAGGCATACGGATTGTTTGCCTGTAACGGAATTTTGTTTAATCACGAATCACCGCGACGCGGCGAAACATTTGTTACGAGGAAAATCACGCGGGCGGCTACACGAATTAAATTGGGATTGCAGGATAAGCTGTATCTGGGTAATCTTGACGCGAAGCGTGACTGGGGCTTTGCAGGTGATTATGTTGAAGCTATGTGGCTTATGCTTCAGCAGGATATACCTGACGATTTTATTATAGCTACAGGCGAGACACATTTGGTGCGTGAGTTCTTGGATGAGGTGTTTGGTTATCTTGATTTGGACTGGAAAAACTATGTCGAGCTCGATTCCAGATACCTAAGGCCGTCGGAAGTTGATGTTCTGCGGGGCGATGCAGGTAAAGCCAAAAGGATTCTTAACTGGGAGGCAAAGGTCTCATTTAAGGAGCTTGCCAGGATGATGACAGATGCTGATATGAAAATTGCCAGACGCGAAAAGATAATAATGGAACAGGAGGTGAGTGTATAATGAACGGTTTTTTTGAGAATAAAAGGATTGTTGTTACCGGCGGCGCGGGGTTTCTCGGCCGTTATGTTATCGATGCTCTGCGAAAAAGGGGTTGCAGAAATATTTTAGTGCCTGAAATTGAAGAGTATGACTTGGTAGAATTCGAAGGTATCAACAGGATGTATGACGATATGAGGCCGGATATTGTCATACATCTTGCAGCTGTTGTTGGTGGAATTGGTGCCAATCGTGAGCATCCGGGCAAGTTTTTCTACGAGAATCTGATGATGGGTGTTCAGCTTATCGAACAGGCAAGATTGAGAAATATAGAAAAGTTTGTTGCTATAGGAACGGTCTGTGCTTATCCGAAGTTTACACCGGTTCCGTTCAGAGAAGATGATTTGTGGGACGGCTATCCGGAAGAAACAAACGCTCCGTATGGTTTGGCGAAGAAGATGCTGCTCGTTCAGTCACAGGCATATCGGGCTGAATATGGCTTCAATTCGATTTTCCTTCTTCCCGTAAATCTTTATGGACCCGGCGATAATTTCGACTCAGCAAGCAGTCATGTGATACCGGCTTTGATAAAAAAGTGCGTCGATGCGATTGAAGCTGGTGATGATTATATTGAGTGCTGGGGTACGGGCGATGTGTCGCGTGAGTTTATCTATGTAGCCGATGCTGCGGAGGGAATTTTGCTGGCGACAGAGCATTATAATGGTCCTGAACCGGTTAATATCGGTGCAGGTTTTGAGATAACAATTAAAGAGCTTGTGAAAAAAATTGCTGCCCTTACAGGTTTTCAAGGCGAGATACGCTGGGATTTATCCAGGCCGGACGGCCAGCCGAGGCGATGTCTGGATACATCGCGTGCCAAAAAACTGTTTGGATTCGAAGCAAAGACTGACTTTTCCAAGGGTCTGCAAGTAACTATTGCCTGGTATCGTGAGCAACTTGCCTGCCAAACAAAGCTGAAAATATAAAACACTTGTTGTTCTTGCAATGACTGAATTAATCGAGTATTCTGATTAAAAACAAAAATTATTGCAAAAGAACGGCAGGCAAAAAGGAGCGAAATAGTGAAAAGAGTTTTAGTAACAGGAGGGGCAGGGTTTATTGGTTCTCATTTGAGTGAAACATTATTGAAGCAGGGTGATGAAATTTTTATTGTTGATAATCTTTCCACCGGAAGCATCGAAAATATCCGCCATCTCGAGGGTAATAAGAATTTACATGTAACCGTTGCTGATATTAATAATAAAGCTGTTTTGGAGCCAATAGTAGCCCAGTGTGAGCATATTTATCATTTGGCGGCGGCGGTAGGAGTTAAGCGAATCATACAGGAGCCGGTGGAAACCATCGAAACCAACATTCTTGGAGCTCATACGGTTTTCAGTCTTGCTGCAAAATATAACAGGAGAACTCTTATATCTTCGAGTTCGGAAGTGTACGGCAAGGGAGATAAAGTTCCTTTTTGCGAAGAGGACGACTCGATTTTCGGGCCGACGGTGAAAAGCAGATGGAGTTATGCCTGCTCTAAAGCAATTGATGAGTTTTTGGCACTGGCGTATTTTAAAGAAAAGAAACTGCCTGTAATCATTGCCCGCTTATTTAATGTCATTGGCCCACGCCAAACGGGGGCTTATGGGATGGTGGTGCCGACCTTTATTGACCAGGCACTAAAAGGTGAGCCGATTACAGTTTACGGCGATGGAAATCAAACGAGGTCCTTTGCCTACGTAAGCGATGTTGTGGGAGCGATGATTAAGTTAATGCAACATCGCGACAGCGCCGGTAGGGTATTCAATATTGGAAATGATAAAGAGATTAGTATTGGCCAATTAGCACAAAAGGTGAAAGAAAAGACCGGAAGCCAATCTGAGATTGTATATATTCCATACGACCAGGCCTACGAAGTAGGATTCGAGGATATGTCTCGTCGTGTTCCCGATATCAGAAGAATTAGGAAGTTGATAGGTTTTGAACCGACTGTTGATTTGGATACCGCACTGGAAACGATTATTGAATCCCGTAGTGTAAAACGGTGAAATTCTTTCCTTCCAATCATTTTGTTTTACCACCTTTTGTAAAAACACGAAAGAATCATATCGATTGCTAAAATTGGCGCCATTTTTAAGTTCTTCGAAAAAAACTTATGAAAAAATCTCTATTTGTACTATTGCTTGTTTCAATGCCGTTTTTATGTTCCGCTTCTGTGTCAACTAATGTTCCGCTTGACCACTGGAGCTATGATGCTGTTGACAAGCTTATCGGCTTGGGACTTGTCGAAGGTGGTATGTTGAGTACAAAACCGGTTACGCGCCTGGAGATGGCTAGACTTATTGCGGAGGCAATGGATAAAGTCCGGGAACGCAATGAAACGAATGAAATAATTTTAGCTGTAATTGATAGATTGAAAAAGGAATTCAACGCAGAGTTAATCAACGCGGGTTTTATGGATGGAGCTCCTGCCACGAGTTTTATAAAGCCGATTGAAGACCCATATTTAAGCTTTGTTTATGCAGATAAAGGACCTGAATTGGAAAACCAACGCGGAGATATTTTTGATGAGGACTCCAATTTCAGGTCTGGATTTGCTTCACGAGCGAAGTTGTTTGATAACTATGTCTTTTATATTCATCCGGAGTACACCGATACACCAACAGACCCGGATAATATTGACTTAGTTGAAGTATACGGCAAGATTAGGATTAGAGAACTGGAAATTGAGGTGGGTCAGGACTCACTCTGGTGGGGGCCCGGCTATTATGGCGGATTAATTATGACTAACAATGCCGAGCCGTTCAAAATGGTCAAGGTGTCCTGTCCAAATCCAGTAAAACTCCCCTGGTTATTACGTTACTTAGGCCCTTTTAAGTCAGTCTGGTTTTTGGCAGAACTGGAGGAGGACAGGACTATTCCAGAAGCTAAACTGACCGGCGTAAGATTCAATTTCAAGCCTCATCCGGCTTGTGAGTTAGGTGTTTCAAGGACCATAATGTTCGGTGGTCGGGGAGGGCCTCACGTTGGTTTTTCGGATTATGTTGATATGTGGCGGCCACAGGCCGAGCAATTGGAGAATAATCAATTAGCCGGCATCGATGGTTCTCTTCTTATAATGCTCAAAGGCAGAATGCCGGCAAAATCGGTCAAGGTTTATACTGAGCTTATCGGAGAAGACGAAGCGCACTATATGCCTGGCAAATGGGGAAGGTTATTCGGTGTGCAGCTCAATGATATCTTCCGAACGGGCAGAACCGATTTCCGTTTTGAGTATGCAAGCAACCACATTAAGGATTATCCGGATATTTTTTATACCGATAATATTTACAAATCAGGTTACAGATACTATGGAAGAATAATCGGCCATCATATGGGTACCGACACCCGTGATATGTTTTTTAGAATTACTCACTATTTGTCGGAGAACCTGATTCTGGGCCTTGAATATGACAACAGAATAGACGGCCTGTCTGTAAACAGAGGAAGCCAAACCACGGAAAGATATGGTTGTGACCTTACATTTTTCTCATCCAGTAACTGGCAGCTTAAAACCGAATATCGTTACCAAGACGCAGAAGGGACAGCAGGAGATAACCATATTTTTCAGCTTAAGCTGGTTTATGATTTTTGATAGAAAATCGTTATCCCGCAGTAAAAAATAAACAAAATGCTCTATGCCTTGTTAGATGATGAAGCTATAATAAACGCGGTTTTTAAAAAGTAGTGTTTTGTAGATAAGCAATACTACTTTTTACCTCTGTGCGTACGTGCATTTTGTTTAGGGGCCAGGGATGGCGGTTTTGGTTGGAATAGATGAGGCGGGTTTTGGCCCGATACTGGGCCCTTTAGTCATTTCATCGAGCACCTTTTCAATTCCACATCACCTGTTGGAAACCGACCTTTGGCGTGTTTTATCCAAAAGCCTCGGCGATAAGCGCAGACGGCTCAGAGGCCGACTGCTCGTCGCGGATAGTAAAAAGGCATACAGCAGGGCAGCAGGGATAAAACATCTACAGCGCACGGTGCTGGCATGCCTTTCATCTCTCGGAAAACAGCCGGCTACGTTGACCGAGCTTATGTCGATGCTATGCCCCGGCTCTCTCGAACGGTTAACTGATTATCCCTGGTATAAACAGGTGCAAAGCAGTTATCTTTCAGCCGACGAAGCCGATGTGGGAATTGCCTCGGCGGTGTTGAAGGAGGATATGGCCTTAAATGACATTAAATTGCTGGCTCTTGGTAGCCGCTGCCTGGATGTCGGCTTCTATAACAGGATGGTTCAGAATGTGAAAAACAAGGCGAGCGTTTTATTTACCGCCACCTGCGAACTTATAAGCAATGCCTTTGATGATTTTGGGAATGATGATTTGCAGATTATCGTTGACCGGCAGGGCGGCAGGGTCCGCTACAGGGCCTGTCTGCAAAGGATGTTTTCCGGTATGGACCTAAAAATTATCTGTGAAAATGCCCGAATTAGCAGTTACCAGTTGCAGGCCGATGGCAAATGTATGCGTTTGCATTTTGTAGTCGGTGCCGATGAAAGGTTTCTACCCGTATCGCTGGCTTCGATGGTGAGTAAGTACCTTAGGGAGCTGCTGGTTGGTAACATTAACAGCTATTTTGCTTCCTTTTATTCTGATTTGAAGCCGACCGCGGGATACTGGAAGGACGGCCTGCGTTTTATCCAGGAGGTTAAAAAGAACATCCCTTCCCTTCAATTCGATGACAATCAGCTCATCCGCAGCAGATGATTTTGCAGCTTTTTTGTTCTCCTTAATATAAATCCCCCCAAACCCAACAGTAGAACTGTTGTTGGCTCAGGAACAACCTCGAATGTCATAGAATATGTATCATTATAAATAGGTGTAGTCTCCACGAATGTTTGAACGGTAAGATAGTACATTCCCGCCGGTAGTATTCCAATATCTTCAGAATGTGACCATGGGGTCATTACATCCATAAAGCCCACAGCGATAGATATATCAAGTTCCAGAAGGGTTCCATCATGACGAAAATCAGTATCT
>CAZUTR010000003.1:0-25113 GCA_964623545.1 uncultured Pirellulales bacterium
TGCCCACTGCTTATTATTAAAAAAGCCATCATACAAGAGATGTATTGATAGCATACCTCGCTGATTAGATTAGCTACCCCCTAAGATACACACAGTGGCTATTTGAAATCCATTTTCACTATTTCACAGCAACTAACTATTTGGGTCTTCTTCGGATTTTTCCTGTGGTTCTTCGGCCGGTTGCTCTTCCGGCTGTGCCTCTGGTTCCCCGGCCGGCTGTTCTTCCGGCTGGGTCTGTGGTTCTTCAAGCTCTGTGACTTCCGCTTTGGGGGATTGTTCCTCGGGCGGTTTTGCTTTTGTTGCCGGCTTTTCTGTAGTCACTTGCTCGGCTTTTTCGGAGCGTTTTTCAGTCGTTTTTATAGTCGTTTGTTTTGTTCTTGATGAGGTAAGAAGTTCTCTTATCATCCTTGACCTTAGATTTTTCAACTCCTCGGTCAAGTCATCCTCACGTATCGTAAGCTCAATATAGTACCTGCCTCCATCCATAGGTATAGTAATCTTGCCGGCAACATCACTGCCTTCCATGGCCGGCAGTGGGACAACTGGTGCCTGCTCAGCCGTCTGCAAAGGAGTCGGTTCTTCCAAAGTCATCGGCCCTCTTACAAAAACTCCGTTATTCTCCAAATTAACCCGTATCTCTCCATCAGCAGCACTAATTATATTAAACATGACCTGCGAAAGCTTTGTATCCTGCATGTCAACAGATATTTTTTCACTCAGCCATTCCGGGGCTCTCTTGGACAAGTACAGTTCCATTCCCGCCCAGCGAGCAAGCTTATGAATAATCTGATCCGCCCTCACGTCAGTAAATGAAATATCAATTATCTGCTCCAAGCTCATTTCTCTGAAGTCCTTGAGCGAAACAATATGGATTTGAGGGATAGGATTGTGAGGGTCAATTTCGCCAATGTACCAATATGCCTTGCCACCAAAACCTCTACCCTCAATCTGTTCCAGAACCTGAGCGACTGTCACAGGACGAGGCAGTGAAAATTCAAGCTCATCGACCGGAGGCTCATATGGATTCACGCCAGCCATTTTACGGAATATCTCTTCAATAACAGACTGTGCATCATACGGAAGAATAGAAACATACTCTCCGAGCGCCTGGCTGATTGTGCTTTGTGCACTTTCCTGGAACTTTTTTATGGTTTTACTGTAAATATCCTCTAGCAACTTCAACTGTTTTTCTGTTGGCCTGCCAATAATGTGGTCTAACTTCGGCAGGGGATATATCGTGACCTCTTCATCCCCCAAAGCATATCTCATAAATAAAGGAGTCAGCGTCTCTGTCAAACCATCAGACAAAGGTCCATCGATTGCCACCGAAAGTTTTGTTGCCTTGCCAAACGGCAGTTTCCACTCGGCTTTATCAGACAGAACAAGCTTTATATCCGCTTTCTGCCCGATTTTTGCCAACGCCTCGTCAATAGTAACATCATTTAACTTGACTTTGATATTCTGTCCAAGATATTCCTGCAATTGCAGTCTGTCGGCTTGAACGCATGCAGCCGAAATACAAACCACAATAAATATAATCACTGTTGTTCGAACCAACATTTTTGTCCTCATTTTCATCCCCTTTTTATCCCAAAAACTTTTCACAGAATGAATTAATCCAATCCATCACTGCCCTGTAAAGTCATCCCTGCCCAGTGTCTTTAATCTATACATCAACTATAATCCACCTAACCGAACACTGGTTTACTTCAAACCACATTTAAATCGGCTATTTCAGCCCTCTACATTGCGCTTTTCCGTGATTCTCGTCCTTGAAATTTGGCCGACAGGTTTGCCGGCAAGATAACACCAGGCAAAAGATTTTGCCTGCGTCCTCTGCGTCAGGAAAGTTTGGAGTGAATAATCCCCGAAATTGTGATTAAAACACTCACCCTTTTCCTCCTACCAAAAACGCTTTTTTACTTTACCTGTATGCCTCCGCACTACAGGAATTTCCAGTTCTTCATATTATAACAGCTTTTACATTTCATTTCAAGTAGAAAATTGTTTTTTCAATTCCCAATCCGCAACATTAAAACGAAGTATTATTCATTTCAAAAACGTCTGATAAATAACAGTAACTAATTCTGTTGACTTTGCAGGTGTATAGAGCACATAAGCTTTAATTATTCTGCTTTTTGCTGCTGATTTTTGCCGAAGCCACGATATTTATTTTAGGAATGGATTGTTAGACTTTTGCTGCGCTATTGTTGTTATAGGACCATGACCGGAAAAAACTTTGGTTTTATCAGGAAGGATCAGGAGCTTTTCGGAAATATTTTTTAACAACTTTTCCATGCTACCATCCGGTAAATCAGTTCGTCCAATCGACTCAGCAAACAACGTATCATTTGTAAAAACTATTTGATGGTCTTTCGAATACAAGCAAATACCACCTGGAGTATGACCGGGGACGTGAAGCACTTCGAGCTTTATACCGGCCTGTTCGATTACGTCACCATCTTCGACAAATATATCAGCCGGCCCCGTACTTGATAGAACATCCTTGAAGGCTGACAAGCCGCCCTGCTGCTCAGCAAGCAATTGTTCAAAAACAAATGGTTGGTTTTGGATATTGTCGAGCATCTCGGCATCGAGCTTGTGAATATATACCTTTATACCAGGAAAATGGCCACGCAATAGCGCAACACCGGCGGTGTGGTCCACATGTCCGTGGGTGAGAACTACCGCAACAGGATTTAACTTATGCTCATCAAGAAATTCGATTAGCGACTCCGGCTCAAGACCGGGGTCGATAATAAGGCAGTCCACGGCGGCTGAATCTCTGCGGAGAATGTAGCAGTTGGTTTGATAAGCACCTAAGATTAGATGTTCAATTTTCATTTAAGCGGTTGTTTTATCGCCCAGGGCTGCATAGCAACTTCGTATGTTTTTTCAGTGTTCTAAACAGCATGTATTGCGCCAATCCAGCAAGGAACAATATTAACCACATTGGGTCCAACTCCATTGAGCCGGTTGTAAGCAGTGAAGCTGTTTCCTCTATTGCAGTATATAGAGCGATGATAAAAAATAGTGTTGAGTGTTCACGTTTCAAAACCATGCGGAAGGAAAAAGGCAGTATTGGCTGTTTCCAGGCATTAAGATTTGGCAGGAAAGCCCGGGTTTTCCTTGCCCAATCGATAAACTCTCGCTTGAACTTTCGGCGCAAGAATTCTTCCTCTGCGAAGATAATCCGTTCGTAATAGAGGCAGAAAACCAATATCAAGATGGCACTTAGCCACCAGATACGAGCGAATAAAGAGGCGCCCAGCCATATCAGAGAGTTTCCCAGATAAAGCGGATGTCTGACCAACGAGTACATACCAGTCGTATTAAGAACATACGCCTTTTGCCCATGCGTGTTTCGTCCAGAGGTTCCTTTAGGTATGTACCCGACAGTCAAGATGCGAACGGCCAGACCTAACAGTGATATAACCAAGCAAAATATCTCCCAGAGCTGGTCAAGTCTATGGCTGCCATATGGAAACTTAAAGTTTCGCAAAGCAACGAGGATAATTGCAGCAGAGACGAATGGAATATAAGATCTCCGTCTGAAAAGCCAGTTTCCTGTGTTTTCGAAATGCTCTTTCACTTTAATACCGTTTTCTTATTGTCAAAAAACTCGATTACTCAAACATCAAATATCTGAATTCTAAAGACAAGCACACATACAATAGTACTCAATAACCATGAATTTGTGCAAGTAAATTTCGGGTCGTGAAAGTTGTGTCAAAACCATTTGGCTTGACCGGCAAGAGCAAGTTTGTTAAAGTGTTCGGGCTACATTTATCATATAATGTTGATTATTTGCTTCATCAAGGATAACCGAGCAAAAACGGAGAAATTTGACTAATGAGGACATTTTATCGAGTATTCAAATACATCTGGCCTCAATGGCCACGGCTGATTGTGATATTCGTCAGCGCGATATTGATAAGCATCTTGTTTTCGATGAGTTTTATGACAATCATCCCGCTACTGAAGGTGATGATGGGCGCCGAAGGATTGCATGGATGGGTTGACCGAAAGGTTTGCCGGTGGCGATACGGCATCGAATTCTATGTGCCGGACAGAAACGACCTTACCGACCCCCAGAAACCTGACATAGCGTATTATCTGCTCGTCACAAGAGTAAAGGATGACAGCCCGGCAGAAAAGGCAGGGCTACGCCCCCAGGACAGAATTTGGGATTTGGACCGCCCGTCCATGCTTTCGCAAGAAAGCATGGGGGCTGAAGACCAACCAAAAAAGGCAGTCTCATCAAAGCTGCTTGAGCAATTTTCAACAGCAGCGGCTAACAGCAAAATAACCGTCCGGTATAAACGGTTCGGCCAGGACAGCGGAGACGAACAGCAGAGTTGTATTTTAGACAGCGGGGAGAAAAAGGCTTATCTCGGCTGGATTGAGAAGGTAATGAGCTTTCTGCCGAGAGACGATGCGTCGGGTTCAAATAAAACCCGTGCAATCAGTCTGATTATAATCTTTATATCCGTGATTACGGTTTTTCGGTGCATAGCCCGGTTCTATCAGCAGTATTTATCTTCGAGGGTAACTCAAACAGCTATTGCCGGTCTGCGTGTGGACACTTTTGCGCACGCAGTGGATTTGCCTGTTGAATTCTTCGAAACTAACAATCCCAGTGACGCTGTGAGCAGACTGATTCGCGACACTAATGAACTTGGTAAAGGAGTACATATTCTTTTGGGAAAAACGCTCCGCGAACCGTTAAAAGCGCTGGCTTTGCTCGCCACCGCGATGCTGCTGGACGCAAATCTTACGTTGATATTTCTGTGTGCAGCTCCCTTGACCGTTGTCATTGTACTGCGCCTCGGCAGAAAAATCAAACGCGCAACAAAAAAATCGCTTATGAGCTCGAGCCTCATGCTGGGCAAGCTCAAAGAAGCCTTCGGCTCAATAAAAGTCATTAAAGTATATAACCGGCAGGACTACGAAAGTGAAAAGTTCAAGGCAATAAATAAAGGTCTGCTGAAACAGGCGTTCCGCATAGCAAAAGTCGAGGCGGCAACCAATCCTATAATGGAAGTATTAGGAATGTTTGCTGGCGGCGCCGCTCTTTTGTTCGGCGCCTACTGGGTCACACAACGTCAGATTGATGCGACGGAATTTTTCGCACTGGTGATTCTCTTAGGCACCGCCGCTGAGTCAGTCCGCAAAAGCAGCGATATATGGAACAAGATACAGCAGGCAAACGCCGCAGCAGAGCGCGTATTCGCAATTGTTGATAAACATAAGGAAAAAGAAAAGGCGGACGCCTTCGAACTGGCACCATTGAAGGACAGGATCGAGTTCAGGCAAATAATATTCACCTACCCCGGTTCCGATAGAGCGGTGCTAAAGGAAATTAACCTCACAGTTCAGGCGGGCCATAACGTTGCTATTGTAGGGCCCAATGGCTCAGGTAAAACTACGCTCGTGAATTTGATACCCAGGTTTCACGACCCTGACTCCGGCCAAATATTAATCGACGGCAAAGACATTCAAAACTCAACTCTCTACAGTCTACGAAGCCAGATTGGGATGGTCACTCAGAATGTGGTGACCTTCAACGATACAATAGCGGCGAACATCGGGTATGGCAGAAGCGGTGCCACAAGAGATGAAATAATAACAGCAGCGAAACGGGCATTCGCCCACGAATTCATTTCGCCGCTGCCGAATGGTTATGACACAATTATAGGCGAGCAGGGCGCCGGCCTCAGCGGCGGCCAGTTGCAAAGAATTATCATAGCAAGAGCCATCCTGAAGAACCCGGCAATTTTGATTTTCGATGAGGCCACAAGTCAGGTCGATACCGAAAGTGAAGCCAAGATCCACAAGGCCATCGAGGAAATTATGCACGACAGGACCACCTTTATAATCGCCCACCGCTTCAGCACCGTCATAGCTGCCGATATTATAGTTGTAATGGATGATGGACAAATTATCGCTCGCGGCCAGCACGAGGAGCTAATGGAAAGCTGCTCACTATACCAAAGTCTGTACGAAACACAATTGGTAAAGGCGTGAAGTGTTTTATGGAGGAATCAATACAACAGATGCCCGATCCTGTTCATTACGGCAGGAGTAAAAAAATCACCCTTTGTCCTATAGTTAATCTGCTCATCTTGCCGATGAAAATTAGGAAATTTAACAGTGGGCTATACCAGCGTATCAGAACAGTAGGCAGGGTCAGGTCCACAGTGGCTTACGGAGTAACTCGATAATCAACATTTTAGGAACAAAACTATGCCAGAGACCTTACGACAAGCAAAAGCCCATGAAATGTTCAAAAGGTATGAAGGCAATCCGATATTGACACCGGAACAATGGCCTTATCCTACAAACGCGGTTTTTAATCCGGCAGCCGCCAAGTTAAACGCCGAGACGCTGCTGTTGATTCGTGTGGAGGATTTGCGCGGCTTTTCGCACTTCACCGCCGCACGCAGCACCGACGGATTCACAAACTGGCAGATAGACCCCAAGCCAACCCTCGAAGCAGACCAGGACTCCCGGGAGGAAAGATGGGGTGTCGAGGACCCTCGTATTATCTGGCTCGAGGAACAGAAGCAGTTCGGCATAACATATGTGTCCTTTAGCGAAGGCGGACCTGTGGTTTCGCTGGCGATAACCAAGGATTTCAAAAACTTCGCTCGTCTTGGCGCCCTTTTGCCACCGGAAGATAAAGATGCCTGCCTGCTGCCTCGCAAGTTCAAAGGCCGATTTGCATTACTGCATCGTCCGATCGTGCGGGGCGAGGCGCACATCTGGATGAGCTTCTCTCCTGACCTGAAGCACTGGGGCGACCACAGTCCTTTGATAATGACAAGAGCGGCCTACTGGGATTCCCACAGAGTTGGGCTGGCCTGTCAACCGATAGAGACACCATATGGGTGGCTGATATTCTATCACGGTGTACGCCAAACCGCATCAGGAGCGATATATCGTGTTGGTCTGGTGCTTCTGGATTTGGCTGAGCCGTGGAAAGTCCTGAGGCGAAGCGATGAGTGGGTCCTGGGGCCAAGAGCTCCCTACGAGCGTGTCGGTGATGCTGATGATGTTGTATTCCCCACCGGTGCTATCGTTCACAAAGAAACCAATCAACTCAATCTCTATTACGGGGCTGCTGACTGTACTGTTGCTGTGGCGACAGCCAACTTAAACGACATTGAAGACTACATTATGTCCTGTCCGGAAGTAAAACAGTAAAAGCTTACAGCTCGCCCTTTAAAAACTGCTGCAATCTTTCAAGCTCACCCGGTTTCATATGGTAACTGTGCTGTTTATCCGGGTATTGGCTTTGCTCTACCTGTTTGGTATATTCGGTAAATGCTTTAACTGAGGCATCAGCTAAATTACCGAAACTTTTCGCAAACTTTGGGCTCGGCCCCTGCGTAAGGCCTAAGATATCGGGAGCGATTAATATCTGCCCATCACAGCCCGGTCCGGAGCCAATACCAATAACAGGCACTTCGGAGCGTTTTGTGATAATCTGGGCAACCTCAGCGGCTGTACCTTCAAGTAGGAGCGAGCTTGCGCCGGCACTGGTCATCTGTTTAGCAAGTGTTATCAGTTCGACGGCCATTTCTGCGGTGGTGGCCTCTGCCTTGAATCGGCCCATTTTGCTGATGGACTGCGGCCTTATGCCGATATGGGCCATAACAGCAATACCAGCATCACTGACGGCTTTTATTACACCAAGGTAGGGACTGGCCGCTTCTATTTTAACCATCTGTACACCAGCTTCTGTAAGGAATCGGCCTGCATTCTTGAGTGCTTCATTTACACCGAGTTGGTAAGATAGGAAAGGCATATCAGCAACCAAGCAAACATTTGGCGCACCTCGGCGGACAGCAGCAGTGAGAGTGACCATAAAATCCATTGTGGCCGGCAAGGTTGAGTCAAAGCCGAGTACAACCTGAGCGGCCGAGTCACCCACGAGAATCATCTGGACATCAGTTGCAGATATAAGCTTTGCCGTGGTGTAGTCGTAACAACTGACCGCGGCAATTTTTCTGCCCTCTTGCTTGAACTTGACCAAATCTGCGATCGTAATTCTGCCGTTCATACAAAACCTACAAAAAAACAAGAAAGAAATAACAACGTATCAGTTAAATTATTAGAACATGACCAACTTTTCAAGCGTAAAATAATTTGGTTTTTCAGTCGTATTTTGCAACATTTGTAAAAACAATAAGAAATTTTTAAATTTTTGCTTTTAACCTCTTGACTTCTCCGATAAAAGATATAGTTTTTAAAAAAACTCTAAAGAATTTATTCTTATTTTTTCGATATAATTATGAGAAGGGGTATATTAAAGGTGGGTACTTAACACTTATCGCTATATTAGCTTTTCATCACCCTCCTCCGAAGCCAGATTCTTTTTAGAGTCTGGCTTTTTTATTGCTGTTACATATCAAAAGATAAAAACGCCTATAAAGTGTAGGCGTTAATCTGGATAGGTATTATTTTATTTCTATGATTGCCTATATTAACAGCGATTAATCTCAAGCAGTTTGGCATGAGACCTTGTAAAATCCTTGATGCTCAGCAATATCAAATTCGACCGGTAGAAATTTTTTTATTATTTCCATATTCGTTGAAAGGTGGTTGGAGATGGTATTGGTAGTGAATCGGCCGGCTTTTGCGATTGCCATATAGATAAGGAGCTGGTCAGCCAGGAAATGGTCTATGGCAGCACCGCTGGCCAGGAAATTACCAGCCATGCCAGTGACCTCACGAACTACTTTTTGGGAACTCTTACCTTTCATCCCAAAGGCCGTAAAGACCGTAGTGTGTGTGCCATCGTGGAGTCGAAGCATTACACAATTACCCGGGCCATCTGTATCAGTTATCTCAATTTGCTGGATATTTTTGTCATCGAGGGACCTTTCCAGGCATGCGTATGTGGGCTCGGCGAGCTTGCTTTGAAGCAGTAATTCGCGTTGTCGGGCGGCAATATGCTCAGGGAGTTTAGCGGTGTACATCTTTGCGGAGATTTGAAATTGCTCAGCCGGCCGACAGAAGTCGATTGTTTGGCTTGGCTGCTGCTGTAAGGGGTGAACATTAAAAGTTATTTTGCCGCCGCCAGCAGGGAAGAAGCCATACCTTAGCAGTTTGCAACGACCGTGGAAACCGGTCGTTGCAATAGCAGGCAAGAATGTCTCAGAAAGGAAGTCAAACGGTGGTGCCAAAGGATTATGAGTTCCACCAGTAACGGTAATAACTGAAGACCTATCAGTCAAGAAAAGTGGAGGCAAGAGAGTTTGAATTACCAAAGTTGCAGAACCAGCAGAGCCAATATCAAAATGAAAATTGCCGCTTTGCACGGTACGTGGCTGAAATTCCAATACCTGAGAACCTTTGGCTGCACCTTGACATTCTGCGTTTGAGATTCGGCAGGCGGCCTGGACACAACTTAGGTGTTGCTTGGCCAGGCCCGGATTGCGACGGGCGGCACGGATGTTCTCCATACGCAAACTTCTGCCGGTTATACACGACAGGGATAAAGCGGTTCGCAGTATTTGCCCGCCCCCTTCGCCTGTGCTGCCGTCAATAAAAACGGTTTCGGGATTATTCATCAGTAATTTCTACCGTTGTGTCTCCAACAACAAGACAGCGGACTCGGTTAATATCTACTTTAGGCGCTTTAACAACCGCAGTGTCCCTGTCTATTTGCCAGTTTACTACTATTCCTATGGCAAGGTCCGTGCCATTTCCATCTCTAAGTGCGACTATGCGATTTACGAGAGCTTGGTTTGTTGGTTTGCGATTTGTCTGAACTGCCACTTTGGTTAAACCGATATCATAAAGACAAGAGTCTTGAAAATATCCTCTAAATTGGCGTTGGCGGTATGTGCGCCTGCTTTGTGGCGATTTGATTGGTATTTCGGGCGGTGAGCCAATTAGCTCAAGGTGTGTATCAAGCGACTTTAGTCCTTCGAGGATGCCGTTTAGCTCATCATTTCGCTGGACAGCTACGATTAACCTCGGCTGCAGTATTCGCTGCACCGACCACCATAAGGCAGCGGCTGCAGGTCCATGAACAAGGCCGGGCGTATCAATTATAATTAGCCTGGCGGTCGGCGATACCTGCTGAACAGACTGTGTGATGGCTGCGGTAAGCTGCAGCAGATGACCGATGGGTGTTACATCACCTACGAAATTTATGCCGGCAGGAGTAAGCTGAGAAAAATCAACCTGCGGGTCATCAACAACTGCCCAGCCGACCGTTGTAGGTGGTCCAATATGTGATTGACCAATATCAGCATCGATGAATCCAACGGGCTTTTTTTCAGCGAGTTGCTTTGTGAGGGCTATAGCAAGAGTGGTTTTGCCTGTGTCTGCGGCACCGAGGAATAAAGAAATACCGCTGGCTATCAGGTCTTTGCGCAAAAGCTTTTCGGCGGTTTTATAAGCCCAGTCTTGTGACATTTGAGGTTACATCCAGTAATTAAAAAGCAAAAAACTTACAAATGAAAAACCACAAATTGTGGTATTAAAGGTTCAACGATTTTCATTTTTTGTGTAGCCGACGACAACCATATACAGCGGTTCAAGGTGCACAGGCAATGACAGAACTTTGCCGACGGCAGAATCATCAAAGGCCCCGACTGCGACAGAGCCGAGCCCCAACGCTTCGGCCTGAAGATGAACATTCTGAGCGGCGTGGCCAGCTTCCATATAAACATAACGAATTCCCCGCCGGCCGTAATGACCCGTTGTTCGCGAAAACTCGGCTGTTAAAACCAAAGTCAGCGGCGCATCCTGTACAAACTGCTGCCCCCAGGCGGCAGCGGCGAGAGCACTGCGCAGGTCACTGCTGCTGAGTTTTTCCATCGAGTGTTTGGCAGGGATGTAATTAAATAATCCATCGGGTGTAACAACAAAAAGCTCAAGCGGATATGTCGCTCCCGCCGAAGGTGCGGTGCGATATATACTTTTAACAGTCTGTCCCTGGGCAGCCCAGGATAACTGACTAATCTGTTCAAGCGTCAGCAATTTAGGCGAAAAATCCCGCTTTGACCGGCGAAGCGATATTGTTCGTTCCAGTGAAATCGAACCATCTAACTCAGGCTTAGGAAGTTTTATAAGTGCACTCATCTCTAATCAACTGTCTTCTATCTACTTAACCTTTGACAGACACTCAATTTGAATTATTGTCTCCCGACAATATCTTCAGAGCTTGACTTATTGTTTTATCACGACTTTTAGATGTCAAAACAAATAGTTTAATCCCAGGATATTTTTTCACTTCAGAAATCAGGTCGGCGCCTTTCTGCGCTACCGTAGCAAGAACCGTCTTATCAGATGCAAAGAGCCGGCGGACAGAAGTAATAAACTTGTTGGAGAAACATTCCATTTTGCCGATTTCGTCGATGACGAACAGTTCCGCATTAGTTTTGTCAGTATCTATACACGGAACAACAGATTTTTCAAAGCTGACAACGTCAACACCGTATTTGCCTACTTTGAATTGACTTTTAATCTCGGTGTGCGCCAATATGCCGGTGCTTGCATCCAGTCTCGTCCAGCGAAAGCCCTTGCGGATATTGTTTTCACGAATCTCCTGAGTATAGAAACCGGCTACATTTTTGAGGTTGAGCGAATCTAAAATTTTGATGACTGCTGTTGTTTTTCCACAGCCCGGTCGGCCAGTCAACAGGATTTTTTCATGTTTAAAGACCATAATCTTAGGTCTGAAAGCCTGGCGCACCTGTAAGCAGATTTCTTTGAGTTTGTTTCACAAGACACCAAATCCCAATATATCGGGACGTTACTCTTCGCCGGATTCTTCCTGTTCTTCTTCGTAACTTTCCTCCTGCTCTTCATAACTTTCCTCCTGCTGCTCCTCGACGGTCTGCTCAGTTTGCTCAGTGGATTGCTCTTGCTCATTAGCTGACTCGGCAAGCTGCATTATAATACCCTGCTGTTCTTCCATAGTAGCCGATAGCTGCTCTATCTGTTTTTGCAGCTCTTCTCGTTTTTTGTCCTGCTCACTTAACTGATTCAATAATAATTCGATTGCTCCCTCAGTATCCTCAATCGAATCAAGTGCCTCATCCCGTTCTGCAATCAGTTGCTCGAGTTGACTGTTCAAGTGCGCAACAGCCAGTTCTACCTGCCGGACTTTTTCTTTCAAACTGTCCCTTTCGCTTTTAACCTTCAGCAGTTCTACTTGTGCTATTGTCAGTTGCTCCTGACAGGCCGCGGCCTGAGCAAGGGCCTTTTTTCTCTCGTCATCCTTGCAACCAGCCAAAATGGTCGAACAAAACAGCACCATCAGAGCTCCTGCAAAACAGGGTCCGAGAAATTTTTGAGTCGGTTTTTTCCCGGTCATCAGCAGTCTCCTTGACACCTCTGGCAATATATACACTTCCTACTAAGAGGTCTGTGCCTGGTTAGTCTGCTATCAGAATACCTCAGTCTGAACTGTTGTGCAAGCTCTTCAAAGAGGATTTTAAACAGCTTTAGCAATAATAATTTTCACCAGATTAGCACTACGAGGTCCTGATTTTAACTCTGGCTAACAGGCCGATCTTACGATAATATATTGTATTATCAGGATTGGTTGAAATTTTTTATAAGGTTGTTCAAAAAACAACCAGACAAAAAGTTATGGATGAAGAGCAAAAAGACTCAGCCGCTAAAACCAAGCAAGACAAAACGCTTCGAATAGCTTTGATTGCTTCGGAGAAGACTATCAGTGACTATCCGACGTTCCTAGAGCATTTACTGACGGGCTTAGCCGATGAATCGATACCGACAGCATTAGTTTGTCCGCTGAGCTGGGAGGCTGATTCTGCGGGCTATGCGAGTGTGGATATTATTCGTCATCCGGCCTTCAAGCTGCCCCTGATGGGAGGTCAAAACAAAAAAGTACTTATTGAGCAACTTAAGAAATTTGAACCGACGGTTCTGCACTGTCTGTGTGAGAGTAAGGGGCAGCTCACAAGGCAGTTGGCACGGCAACTGGATTTGCCCTACATACTAACCGTTAACTCGATGCCCAGACGATTCAGAGAACTCCGGATTTCCACAAAGCACCTGATAAAAATCATTGTGCCCGCCAAGAGTATCGCAGCCTATCTTGAAGATAATTTTCCTAAGTTCGCCGGGAAAATTGAGCAAATCAATATCGGCACATTTGTTGAAGACAACTTCATTTGCTTCAGCAAATCCGGCCAGCTTCCAAGCATTCTTTTGGCTCATCATCTGGATAACGCAGATGAGTTTGAGAATTTGTTTGGCGCATTGAAGCACCTTGCAATAGATGGTAATGAATTTATGCTTTTGATAACAGGTGGTGGGCGAGCTGAGAGAAAGCTTAGAAAAATGCTCAACTCGCTGGGCCTTTCTCAAATGGTTACTATTGTTCCAAGAATGTCGCCGCAACGTTCTGTACTTTCAACTGGTGATATCTTCATTCGGCCAGCCTCCACCGATACTTTCGACCCCTTATTGTTAGAAGCGATGAGTGTGGGCTCTGCCGTTGCGGCCTGCAAGGGAGGAGTAGATGATTTGATTATCGAGGACATCACCGCTGTGGTGTTTGAGCCGGATGACGAGCTTAACATTTACGATTCTCTGCGGCGGTTATTTAACCGACACGAGTGGGCACAGCAACTGGCAAAAGGAGCACAAGACTATCTGAAAGAAAACCACACGGTCAGTGGAATGATTTCAGCTATGCTTAATACATATCGCGAAGCGCAGAAGCAGTTCAACCAAGAGGATAATGGTTTAGTTTAGTAAGCCATAATTTTTTAATGTCTGCCGCAATTTGGCCTTTTTACTTTCGTCCATAGGCACAAGCGGCAGACGCATCTCTTCCGAAGCCATATTCAACATTGACACAGCTGCCTTGATAGGTATCGGATTGGTTGCCAAAGAAAGCATGTCTTTGCTTAAAACGAACAGCTTGTTGTGCCACTGGCGTGCCGAGACCAAATCACCTTCGAGAATTAAATCGGTCATCGCCTTGACATCGGCAGGGACAATATTCGCCACAACACTGATAACGCCTTTGCCGCCGACCGAAGCGATGGGCAGGGTGAGCGAATCGTCGCCGGAAATAATGGTCAGGTCGCATCGTATTGCGATTTCACTGACATGGTCGAGTTTTCCCGTTGCTTCTTTGATAGCAACAATATTTTCAACTTCAGCTAAACGAACAACCGTATCGGGTGTCATGCCAGCTCCGCAACGGCCTGGAATATCATACAGCACTATCGGCAGGTCAACCTCTTCGGCGATGGCCTTGAAGTGCTGATAAAAACCTTCCTGTGTGGGTTTATTATAATATGGGTCAACCTGCAAAGTCGCATCCGCACCGACCTTTTTTGCAAAAGCAGTCAATTCAATCGCTTCGGCGGTTGAGTTTGAGCCGGCACCGGCAATTACAGGAACCTGACCGGCTACGGTCTTAACAACCCTTTCGATTACTTTTTTGTGCTCCTGGTGACTTAGTGTGGGTGACTCACCGGTTGTCCCAACAGGCACTATTCCATCAATATTACTTTCCAATTGAAATTCAATCAACTCATCAAGTGTTCGGTAATCCACTTCGCCGTCGCTAAAGGGCGTTATCAATGCAACCATTGCTCCTGTAAACATTTTTTTGCTCCTCTGATTTTACACTGCTGAGCTTAAAGCTTTATGCTTCTCATATTATTTTCCACTGAATTTATCTATCAATCCTATCATTTGTTCCGTTGCCTGTCCTATCCCGACAAACATCGACCTCGCTATGATGCTGTGGCCGATATTGAACTCACAAAGTCCTTTGATGCTCGCAACCGGTCCGATGTTGCGATACGTCAGGCCGTGACCTGCGTGAACAATCAGATTATTTTCCATCGCGAAATCCTTTGCAACTTTCAGCTCGGTTAATCTTTTTTGAATCTGCTTTTGAGTTTCAGCATTCGCATACATTCCAGTATGCAGCTCAACAGCATCACAGCCGGTACCCATCGAAGCGGTTATCTGCCCCTTTTCCGGAGCGATAAAAGTGCTTACCAGAATCCCTTTTTTGTGCATCCTCTTGGCGACCTCAGCAAGCCGTTTTATGTACTTGACGCAATCAAGACCACCTTCGGTAGTAAGCTCCGCTCTTTTTTCAGGAACGAGCGTCACCTGGTCAGGCTTTATTCTCTCCGCAATCTTGACAATTTCTTCTGCCATTGACATTTCAAGATTGAGTTTGCATGCGACGGTCTTTTTAAGAATTTCGACGTCACGGTCACAAATGTGCCGTCTGTCCTGTCGTAGATGAACGGTAATACCGTTTGCACCGGCCAGCTCACACTGCGCCGCCGCCCAGACAGGGTCCGGCTCATCTGTCAGACGTGCCTGCCTGACAGTCGCTATATGGTCAATATTTACGTTCAGTACAGCCATTTCGTAGTGTTTATACTCCGTCTTGGTAAATTATAAAACCGAAAAACAACTACAATTATACAGCCATAGCTATATCTATCAAGTGAAGAAAATCACCGACCGTATTATCTCATTGGCATAGTAGATGCTATTCTAAAGATTTGCAAAGCTATATAAACACTAACTATTAAATAAACCAGTCGCGCAAGCCACTGAGCAAACTGTTGAAAGAGAAACTCGGCGTTATCAGCGAAAGTATTTCCCAAACGTTCGACAGAATCATCCAGTTGTCCCGACTGTTCTGCAATTTCCCACAAATTCAGCAGTTCCAGCGGCAGACTGCGAGAGAAACCTTCAAAAACCATATTCCCTGACTGAGCACTTAAAGCACCACCTTTGAACCTCTCTGCAATGACAAGGTTGCCGGTGACGGTCGGTGCTTTTTGGGCGCATTTTGTAATGGGTACTCCGGCTTTATAGAGCATGTTAAACGTACGACAGTACCGAGCAATTGCAAACTGCTCGACGGCCTGGCCTAAAAGAGGAATCCTCAAAACAAAAATATCCAAAAATTTTCGCAATAGTCCCCGCTCAGGTCGAAAGACTATTATGGCTATGACCAGTCCGAAAGGAATGTAAAATACTGCCAATATTGATATCACTTCCGAAAGATATCGATAGAATGATATTCTGCCAAGAAACATCAGCGGTGCAGGGCCGACAAAAGCGGCGATATGAATAAGCATAAGCGGAAGAGCCAGTCCTGAGATAATTTTAAGCTCTATTCGACCGATAAATTCATACCACTGTGCCAACTGCTTAAAGGGCTTGTGCAGGTCGCCTGAAGTCTCCGCAGCTTCAGTAAGCATAATATCCAAAGAGCCAAAGACATCTCGGTGTTTGACCATTGAATTTGACAAAGTATTACCTTTTGAAACTGAATCTGCCAAAGATGAAAAAACTTTTTGCAAGTGACCCGTCATATTTGCGGTGATTACATTAAGAGACCTCAGAATCGGTATGCCGGCTTCGAGTAAGACTGAAAGGTCATGATATGCTATGACAAGTTTTTTAGTAACACCTATTCTCATTTACATTTATCCCGTTTTTTAAAGGGCCACCCTGTAAAATTTACAAGGCGCATTTCCACCGCAATTCTATTGCAGTTTTAACTTACATCAAGAAAATAAGATGGTAATATCCCTGCTCAAAGAACATATAATAGGTAAATTTAGAAAATGAGGACGCAAAAATGCCAAAGCCAATAAAGATAACAGCAGGACAGGTTCAGCTCGAAGCACAATTAAACGATGGCCCCACTGCAAGTATGATAGCCGAGGCGCTTCCGATTACAGGAGCCGCTCGTCGCTGGGGAGAAGAGATTTATTTTCCGATACCGGTCCAGGCCGAGCTTGAAGCCGATGCCCGTGAAGTTGTCGAGCCAGGCGAGCTGGGCTATTGGCCCAGCGGCAATGCGTTTTGTATATTCTTCGGACCTACTCCCGCTTCACATGGCGATGAAATCCGTGCTGCTTCAGCGGTAAATATTATCGGAAATATCGTTGGCGATTTATCGCAATTATCGAACGTTCCCAACGGCGCCGAAGTCCGCATTGAAACAGCAGGCGAAGAATAAAACCACCTTCAGCCCAAATCATTACAAATCCCAACATCATCCAATATTATTATTTTTGCCGATTTGCCTGTCTTTGATTTATATCTTAAACTTTATACGGTGGGGCTTTTAAAGCGGGCAAGACCGGCCTACAGCGCTGGGTCGGCTGCCTAAGTTGCTGTGAGAAACAGCCCTGCCTGGTAACTCTGCTGTGCTTGGCCTAAGAGATAGAGGCAGGTTCGCAGAACCAAGAGGGCAGCGTATTCGCGTGTGCGAAGCGTTGTATGGAACGTTGTGGGGGGGCCAAATAAGTTTCTTTCTGAGTTTGGGCCTCTGTGAGAGAAATCGCAGAGGCCTTTTTTAAATTCTCCAAACATTTTAATTGTCTATAGTTTGTGCTTTATCTTCGCAAGCCTCAGGAATCCTCAAATATTCACTATGACTCGGGATACGTAAATTCGGGTATGCTCCACCGAAAATTTCATAATAACATCCCGGCGAACAATCAACCGTTACGCGCGTCGTCAATAGCTTTAAACATAGCTAAAATATTTTCAACCGGTACGTTACTCTGCACATTATGTATAGCGTTAAAAACAAATCCACCATCATGGTCAAATATCTCTATACGCTCACGTACTTGACTATATACCTCATCGGGCGTGCCAAATGGCAGTGTCTTTTGTGTATCGACACCACCACCCCAGAAGACAAGCTGGTCGCCGAATTCCTTCTTAAGCCGAACAGGGTCCATTCCGGCCGCCGAACATTGAACAGGATTGAGCACATCAAAAGCCGCCTCAACCAAATCAGGAAGAAGCTGATATATAGCGCCGCAGGTATGAATGACCACTTTCCAGTTCGTAAGCTCATGTATCTTATCATTGATTGCCTTCTGAAAAGGTTTATATAGGTCACGATAAGCTTGCAGTGAGATAAACAGTGACCTCTGTGTGCCAAAATCAGTTCCGCTAACATACGCAACCTGTACCTTATTGCCGAGTACCTTGGCAAGTTTCTCAATGTTCGCCAGCCCAATTTCGCACTGTTTCTCAAACACCTTATATACATAGTCCCTCCGCAGGGCAATGGAGACATACCACTCCTCGACATCCCTGATTCCTTTGGGATATTTAAGCCAAGGGGCTGGTACCTGGGCAATATCCCCAAATGCAACGTTGGGAATACTCAAATAAATACCATAATCCGTATTATCGTAATAATAATCAACTTCTCGCTTGAAGTGCTCAATATCTTCATCCGACAATGGTCCAAATTCCTCACAATTATCCATTGGATCCAGCTTATTCTCATCGATAGGCCCCTGCCTATTCAATGAATCCCAGAAATATCCATTCTTCGGCATCTTGGCACACGGCGGCACAGACGTATCGCCCTGTGGATGCATAAGAAGATCTCCGTTTTCATCCACTGTATAGTTGAACTTTTCCGGCACCATTACTTCGGTTCCATCAACCGGCATTGTAAACGGCTTCCAGTCCTCATTTTTAAAACCAAACATGGTGTAGACAGAACGCACACCCACAACATCCAGCCCAAGGGCCTGACGAAGCTCCTCATCAATTTCGCCTAACATCTGGTACGGCCTAATTACCTTCACCTTATAATCTTTTTGGCCCAGAATTGCCTGACGAAGACAATGAACTGCACATACACCCATGCCTGATACGCCACTACCGCCGAAATCAACACACAATTTATCCGGTGATTTATGTTCTAAAACCGCTTGAAGACGCTCACGTGGAGTCATACTACAACGCCTAAAAAATCTATCAAAGTTCACTTAATGACCGTAACATTCTAAACTTCAACCGCTGTCTAATAATATCTATTTCCGCCACTGAAGCAAACTTTCGCTCATCAAATCCAGAAATAGCTAAAAAACGAGGTCATTATTCCCAAAATATGTATGCTCCGTCCACCAACAATTATCTAATTTAACACAGGAAGGGAATACACTTGGCGCAAAAATATCGAGAACAAATTCGATAATGAGGTTTGACTTATCGTTTTTTCAATGCGATAATCGCCTGTTAGATTAATAATCTCGTTTGAAAACCATTTGTAACCTTTAAGCCAATGAAAGGGCATACGTTATGAAAAGTCGCTTGAGCATTATTATCTGCCTTATTATACCCGCTGTCGTGTTTTGTGCAGGCTGTGAACCAAAATCTACATCTAAAATGGTCGATAAGCCAACAGAATCAGACAGACCTGCCGTTGAGCCAAAGGCCAAAGCAGTAGAGACTAAGGTAGAACCCACTACCGAGAAAGGACCAGAGACAGCCTTGCCAACACCTCCCGAATCTGTCGAAGTCCAAGCAGGTGAACCAAGTGCCCCGGCGGAAAAGTTTGATGAGAATGTCGCCGCTATAGTTAATGGTGTGACTATCACCGAAGACCAGGTTGAAGAGCGAATCAAGCCACAGCTTGACAGAATGGCCGAACGTATGTCACCAAAATTTATTGACCAATATAAAGACCAACTAAAGCAGCAGGCCGTAGAGGGATTAATTATTGAACAGCTTATGGAAAAAGAAATAGAGAAAGCCAACATAACAGTAACCGAGCAGGAAGTGGCGGATTTCATCGAGAACCTGGCCTCCGAACAAAACTTGACGATCGACCAACTAAAAGATATGGTTACGGCAAGAGGTCAGAATTTTGAGCAGCTCAAAGAAGACATCCGAAAAGGTCTTCCTTTTCAAAAGCTTTTGACAGCCCGCTTTGCAGATGAAATAAACGTAACAGAAGCCGATGCCCAGAAATTTTACTCAGAGAATCCACAACAGTTCGAAAAACCCGAAGAAGTCAGGGCAAGTCATATTCTCATAAAGACAGACACTTCCGACCCCAACGCCGACCCTAACGACATCAAAGTCAAGGCCAAAGCAAAAGTCGAGCAGCTACTCCAGCAGATTAGAGATGGGGCGGATTTCGCAACATTAGCCAGAGCCAATTCAGATTGTCCCTCAGCGCAAAAAGGCGGTGATTTGGGTTTCTTCGGCAGAGGTCGAATGGTGCCACTTTTCGAGAAAGCAGCTTTTGCGCTGAAAGTCGGGCAGGTCAGTGACGTTGTCGAGACCAGATTTGGATATCATATAATAAGAGTTACAGACCGCAGGGAACCTGAGACCATTACCTTCGAGCAAGCCAAGGATGATATAATAAACAGAATGACGCGTCTTAAACAAACGGAACTTTCTCGGCAATATATAGAATCGCTTAAAGCGGAGGCCAAAATTGTCTATCCACCCGGCAAAGAACCGAAGATGCGTATGCCCACCGCCCGACCGGCGGTACCACCCAGTCCCAGATAATCGATTATCAAAACTGCACAAACAGTAAATAAGCTATTATTTGAGCAGAGTTGCCGGGTCGAGATTATCTGACTCTATGTCCTTGAAATACTTTACGGTCCCGACCTTCAGCTCCGCCGTGGCATCATCATCGCAGACAATAATCCCCTGTGGATGCAGTTGCAGAGCACTGATTGTCCACATATGATTGACACTGCCTTCGATAGCGTGCCTCAGCGCTCTGGCTTTGCCATAGCCGTTGACAATAACCATAACCTCCTGGGCATCCATAACAGTGCCCACGCCAACAGTCAGAGCGGTCTTCGGCACCTTATTGACATCTCCGTCAAAGAACCGGGAATTGGCAATTATAGTATCCTGAGTCAAAGACATTACCCTTGTTCGCGATGTTAACGACGAACCCGGCTCGTTAAACGCTATATGTCCATCGGGGCCTATACCTCCCAAAAAAAGATTTACCCCGCCCGTCTTTTTTATCTTTTCCTCATAAGCGGAGCACTCAGCTTCCAAATCCTTGGCATTGCCATTAAGAATATTCAAATTCTCCTTACGAACATCCACATGGCTGAAAAAGTTGTTCCACATAAATGAATGGTAGCTTTCAGGATGGTCCTCAGGCAAGTTAACATATTCATCCATATTAAATGTAACAATATTTTTGAAGGACACTTTTCCCGCCTTATTGAGTTCTATAAGCTCTTTGTACATCCCCATTGGAGATGAGCCCGTCGGCAAACCAATCACAAAAGGCTTCTCCTCGCTCGGGGCAAATTCGTTGATTCTCTTGGCAACATAGTTAGCAGCCCATCTGGATGCCAACTGATAGTTCGGCTCTATCATTACTCTCATAGTCTTCTCCTCATAAACATTGGGTTGTTGTTTATTTTATTTTCTTAATCCGGCTGATAAGCTCCTCGCCGAGTTTTGTTTTTTCATCTATATGTTGCTGGATTTCAGAAACAAAGCTGTTTTCCTCAAATACCCCTCTGACCCGCGCGAAATCATCGTGTTTACACTGCTCGTCTCCGTCTACACCGTATCCAGTCTGAGCTGTAGTAGCGAATTCTTTTTGGGCATCGGAGTAAAGTAGATGGTCGAGTTCCACAACCGCTTGCTTCCACTTAGTTGTTAACTCTATAATGTCACTCGCTGTTATCTGCCCAACATCTTTATTCAAGTGTTTCTGCAGAACATCCACTGCCCAGGCCCACTCATAAGCGGGGTAATTTTCATGCATTGAGCGAAATGACCCCATAAGCTGCTCAAGTGTACTGATTTTGCCGAGTTCAATCTCGTCAAGCATCTCCTCAACCGCCTGTTTCGGCGCAAACATACCAGCAAGGTCCACCCACTGTCCCTGACCTACTTCCATCTCGGGCTTAAGTGTCGAACGCAGCTCTTCTATGTTTTTGAACTCCTTGTTTTCCAGTCGTTTGATAAGGCAATTGCCCAGGAACTTATCGATGCCGGTCTGATAAAGTTTAATCCCTTTTTCCAGAGAGCTGTTTTTTATCTTAACGCTATGATAGATAAAGTAATCGCTGGTCTGGCCGGAGGTTGCCTTTAGGTCAGTTAGCAACCGATGGCCGTTAATCATTTTTTGGATTGTATATGGGCTTAGAAGCTTGAAATTAATCAAATCAAGCTTATTGGGGTCCTTGCGTCTGTCCCTTTTGGGCCATTTTCGGGCGTCACGAACGGTTCCTACACTGCGGAGGTTCACCCCAGGCGCCAGAATACTCTCGTCCTCATGTTCAATAAGATATGAGAAGGGCAGATCAGATGTATCCGAGTTTCTGTAGTGTCTTCCCATAACCACTGTAAAAGCCCCGACCTTCGCAGGCCAGAGCATATATGAATCACTGGCTGTCTTACTACCCCTCTCGACCACACCTTGATGTGCCGGGCCGAGCTTGTACATGTGATTACTCTGGTTAGTTCCGCTGCCAGCGTTCAAAAAGGAAAACAGGCCCGAAATCAGCAAAGTAGATTTGTGGTGAGTAACCGTGTATGGACCTGCGAATATCGCACAGGCCTCGCCATGGAAACCACCACAGTTAGCAAAAAACACCGAATTTTCCGCTGAATACTGCTTGCCCAAAACAGTACCCTGGCCAACAAAGCACTTGGATATTATCGTCCCATCGGAGATATTTGAGCCGCTGCAGCAGATAAAATCTTCCGCAAAAACGCCGGGCCCGATATAAACCGGGTCCTCAACACAACTATTTACCGAGCCATTCTCTAATCTGTTAATGCCCTCGATAACAGCAGCAGGGCCCACTTTGACGTTCTTGATTATGCGACAATTAATGAGCCTAGCGCCTGTCGCCAGAAGTCCCGTAGACAAAGTGACTGACCTTGCATATTCAGATATCATTTTCTGCAAATTCTCAATCACCTTCGGTCTGTGCCGATAAAAAGCTATTACATAAGCGGTCTGAGCGGACAGATGGTCATAAATTGGAATTTCTCTGCCACCGGCTTCATTAACCACAGCAACCTCTGTCCCGTTGCCGAATGAGGTTTCGCCCTCGACCGCGAGAATATCAACATTCTCTATAGCCACTCCATCTTCTATTACGTAATTGGCAATATAATTTCCAACCTGGTGAATATATACGTTATTACCGATATGACAGTTGTGAATTGTTGCATTGCTGATTCCGGCTGGCTTCGTCACCCCGCCAAAGAAGGATACCTCCTTTTCAAATACTCCCAACCTTATCTTGCCTGAAAAACGTGTCGTTCTTACCTGCTCCGGCCTAAAATCGCCGGCAACCTGAACATCCGACCAGTTGGTGCAACTACAACCTTGGTCGGTTAACCTTTTAACCTCCTCGTTAGACAGTGGGCGAAATTCTGATGCCATTTTTTTCTTCCTAATCTTTTGGTTTTTAGTACTTCTCCTACCTCCGACAGCTAAATACATAAGTCCATATAAAATGATAACTTACAGCTCTCCGATTGGCTGGCTGTGGTAATTCACCGACACAGCCAAGCTCGACATTCTCTTCTCTGGTTTCATCTCCAAAATCAGACGTATGTAATAACCGTTGAAAATTTAACACAGCGTTTGTTAACAGAGCAGCAAGGTTTAGTCAAGTTTTTTTTGGCCTTTTGAACAGCTGGTAGCTGTTGACCCAACAATACTCATAAATGGCAACAAAGGGCAAGCCCTCCTGTCCGCGCTATCAATCAGCTACCGATTGCAAACCGGGAACCAACTCACCAGAGAACAACAACAATTTTTTAGACAAAATTTGGAGTATTCCACTGGCAAAAACCGATGTATAGTGTAAAGTAATCACAGCGTTTCAACAACGATTACAAATTCTCTTTTTCGTTTAGAAACCTTACAAGGATGTAAAAATGTCTGAGCAGCCACGAGTAGCAAAAGTTTTAGCAATGCTGCTGATTTCAATGACGGGTGGGGCAATTCTATTGATGGCCCTTGGCAATAATCCTCCTTCCGCCGGTCCATTTTGTCTTTCGAGCTACTATTGCCTCAACCCAGTCGAAGAAGTTATAGTCTCACAAGCCGCTCAGCATCGCAACCGCTGGAATTGCATTGAAGTTTACTACAGCGGCACAAAAGCCGGAAATATAGAGCAACTAACCTCGCTCAGTGGCTTAGCCAGCCCAGAAGATATCAACTGCCATTTCGTTATTTGCAACGGCTTGGGTGGTAACGACGGCCAAATACAACCAACCGAAAAATGGAAAAGGCAATGGTCCATAATACCCAACCAAGCCTGGTACGGCAGTTCACAGACCATCCGTATCTGCATTGTTGCTGACCCTACGCAGATTACCCGACCAACTGACAGTCAGACAAAAAGAGCTGAGGCGCTTATAGAATCACTTAGGAGAAATTTCGACATCGATCCTGATACCATATATTTCCCCAGCGATTGGCAGTAACCATATACATTATCAGCAAGATATTGCTTAAATGCATAAAAAATTAGCTGTGTGTTAAGAAGCACACAGCTAATTTTGTATTTGTTTACTTCTGAAAATTTTTTGCAACCTTATTCTTTACCAATCCCATTCCGATGCTGGTGCCAAATCTTCAGCAGGAGGTCCCCGCCTCCGTCCACCAAAACCTTGTGGACCGAACTCCCCGCTAGCTCTGCGTCCACCTTTCCACTGTTGCCCTCGCCAGCCATAACCAGACTGTCCAAATCTTTGGTGCTGGGGTCCCATTCCTCTGTTCCAAGCCATCGGGCAACCGCCTCCCATACCTCTGCCTCGGGGACGACGGTCCCTCATTGCTGGACAGCCTTGACATCGCCAATCCATATCTCTTCGCCCAAAGCCCCTTAATCTTTTTCCATACATGCCTCCGCCGCGGAATTGCCCGGCATCCCTTCTACCTGCTCGACGGCCTTTTCGGATTCTTTGCATACTCTCGCCGCCAGTTCGTCTTGCTTTTTGAATTTTTTCTCTGCGCTGCTTCATCTGCTCTATGATTCTGCCGATTTTTTCCATATCCTTTTGCTCATAGGCCTTCGTTAATTTAGCAAGCAGGTCGCCACGCTTTTGGCCTTTGCCTGCTTTACCTTTCTTGACTTCGTTTACTTCTTGTTTTTTCGCAAGTTTCTTCTCTGCCTGCTCAGCCCACAGATTGACAGCACCCACCAGAAGAATAGCAAGCACAGCACCGATAATCACTTTTCTTAACATTTTAGGGCTCCTTTTGTTAATATTTAATGTTTCTCAAATTCTTCATTCACATAATATAGACGAGATGAACCACTGATTTATTGCGTTTTCAGA
>CAZUTR010000004.1:0-24389 GCA_964623545.1 uncultured Pirellulales bacterium
CCCCTATAACCTTTGTGTGCAGGTACTCCTCGACACTCCCATCCACTTTGGTAACCTTAAGCTGCATCGCCAACCTCCTCTACATCACGTCCTCACAAAAATCGGCAGCTCTCTCGAGCACACCCGTCCTTTCCTTTCACAAAGCGCCTTCATTAAGCCAGCCCCCCATTGTATAAACTACAAACATCTATTACGACTCGTCAAAAAGTTTTGGTTGCTCATCATACTCAGATTCCTGAATAATCTGACTGACCTCCTCAATCAACTCTCCCGCGTCCTTAAAATCACGATAGACACTTGCAAAACGAATATATGCCACCTTATCAACACCGCGAAGGTGCCTCATCACACTCTCACCAATAAATGCTGATGAAACTTCCTTGTCGAAGTTCTTAAATATATCTTCCTCGACCTTATCAGCTATATGTCGAATCTGCTCCGCCGAAACTTCTCTTTTATAGCATGCCTTCTGCAAACCTGCAACAACTTTATCTCTGTCATAAGGAACCCGCGAGCTATCTTTTTTCACCACGTAAAGCTTAAAACTCTCGCCGGTTTTCTCATAGGTTGTAAACCGCCTCTTGCAAACCAAACACTGACGCCGGCGCCTGATTATCCTGCCGCCATCGCTCGATCGCGAATCAACAACTTTATCCCTGTCTTCCTTGCAAAAGGGACATCTCACGAGCCAACCCAACCTCGCTCCCCAAACAGGGGACTACCCAAATGCTTCTTATCGCATTTAAGAATTCTTCGGTATACCAAACATTACTTACAAAACACAAAGTAGGTTCTCGCCCTGCAAAAAGCTGCAAATACAAGCCTATGCATCATCTTACTGGCATCTAACTACTATAAGCACAATATATAGTATGTCAACCCCCTACTCAATATTTTCATTTTCTTTGATTTCATACCATCTTTTCCAAAAAAACCGCAAAAGACAGACGCAATCGATACCGTACACTTCTAAACTTGCAAATCAACACTAGGAGAGTTATATTTGTATGGCATGAAACGTGAAGCGGAGAAAATACGCCCCACGAGAAAGGAATTAAAATGAAACCTAATTTGGTAGTTTGTGGTGCTGCAGGTAGAATGGGCAAGCGAATAATCGCCTTGGCAATAGAGGACGGCCAATTCAATATTATTGGAGCTGTTGAAAGAAAAGAGCACGCCCAAATCGGCGAAGACGCAGGCGCCGTGGCAGCAGCTTCACATATTAACATCAAGCTCGACAGCAACTATCCAACCGGTGCCGATGTTGTAATTGACTTTTCACTACCCGAGGCAGCCGACAATACTATCAACTACTGTTTGGAAAATTCCGCCGCTTTGGTTATGGGAACGACCGGCTTAAGTGAAAAACAACAGAATAAAATAGAAACCGCTTCTGAGAAAATCCCCCTCATATACGGCACTAATATGAGTGTTGGTATGAATGTTTTATTTTCATTGGTCGGTAAAGTCACTTCAATGCTTGGCGATGAATACGATATAGAAATAATTGAGCATCATCACCGATTTAAAAAGGATGCTCCAAGCGGCTCAGCTCTTACCCTTGCGAAGAACATCTGCAAGGTGAGAGCTCTTGACTTCCCCAACTGCCTCACACACGGTAGGAGCGGTAAGAATGCGCTCAGGCAAAAAGACGCCATCGGCATACACGTAATTCGCGCTGGGGATATTACCGGAAAACATGAAGTAATCTTTGGAGCACTCGGCGAGACACTCTCGCTCGGCCATACTGCACATAGCAGAGATACCTTCGCAAGAGGAGCACTGCGAGCAGCAAAATGGCTAATAGGCAAAAAACCCGGCCTTTACTCAATAGCCGATGTACTCGGAATAGAAAAATAATTAGCCGAATTGTATGTGCATTTTAAAACCCGTATTACTGAATTTGAGTTGTTATTGTACTGCAAATATAATAAGTTTGTGTAGTATATTATAGAATGCATGGAGGTAAAAATGCTTGAAAAAATTTGTGGGATAATATTGATTCTCGGCGGTGTTGCCGGTTCACTCATTGCCTGGCGTCTTATGTCTCTTGAAAACTGGGTAAGTCCCCGTGATTTGGAGCAGTGGCATGACAAATATGGTAAGATCGTAAGAATAGCCGGCCCAGTAGTGGTAGTTATTGGACTATTGTTCCTCTTTATGTAATTTAAGCACTATTCGATATCTGACACCATCGAACAGGGAAAAATCCATAAACATTTACTGCATCAGGACCACTGACACAAATAGCACCGCTAAATGTTTCGACTAATATTCAAACGCTCGACAAAAAACGCCTCGGCGTTAAAAACCGAGGCGTTTTCAGTTTTAAGCCATAACTAATCGCAAGACACTACGGACAATCCGAGTCCGGTACCAAGTTGCATTCGAGCCAATCGTCGGCAATTGGGGCAAAATCATAAAAGTCAATCTTACAATCTCCGTTGAGATCGCCCGGCATAGAGGGCTCACAATACGGAATGCTATACGTCTCAAAGCCCCAAAGGTTGCCTTTGTACGTTTCTGCTCCGTCGGTTACATCGACACGCCAGAGGTAATATTCATTAACATCAAGAACTTCGGGAACATCAATGGTATTAACACTAACTGAACCAAGATGGTCCATAGCCGTATCATCAGTGCCAAAGTACACATCATATACCGCACTTGGCCCGACTTCACCGGGGGTCCAGCTCAAGATGATACCCTCTGTAGAGACATCCCCCGCATCATCTTCAGGGATAGGATTGTCGGCCAAACTGTTTACTTCCTCAATAACGGTCAGTACTATCTCTGAGATTGCGTTAGCGTCGTCTGTGTTCGCGTCTATTGTAATGATGTTTTCGTCGCCCTCACTGGCATTAAGGGGCACCTGGATCTGCAGTTGCAAGATATCCGCTCCCATCGCATTGATGTCGTTCGAGCCCGCAATAGACACCACCCAGTTAGGAGAAGCAGTATCGGAGACGTTATAACTTACTTCATCTGACATATTACCAAGGTTGGACACAATGACAGACAGGACAATCGTTTCATTCGGCTCTACACCGAAGTTGGCATCAGGTGGTGATATGTCCAGAAGGGAATACTGCTCCCCCTCCTGCTGAACGATGCTATAAGCATCCGCTATCTCACTGAGTTCGCTAACGCCGTCCGGCAGGTTAATCTCATCGGCGTGAATGATGATATTTTTGCCTGCCGAGAACAAAGTTACATCACTCGGGTTATTGACGAGATCCAAAACACCGCCCGGAGCCAATGTAATCACCAAGTCGTTCACAGCACTAATGGCTTCATTGGCGTCATTAAGATCCCCAATCCTTAGCAGATTTCCAGCGGACAGCTCAATGATATCACCGGATATCTTCGCCCATCCCTCAATCAATCCCTCTGGTGGTTCGACGCGTACAGGTCGTGGTGGTGGCGGAGGAGGGATACAGATGTTATTGCCTGCTCTTATAGTACCTCTGTTGATTGTTGGGGTACCAAACAAAGATGCCGGACCTGGTGGACATCCATCGCCACCTCGTATCATTGCGCGTGTGTCATTCAGAGCCGGACTTGGAGGAACACCAAGGGCCCGAACCATAGCTGAGCCACCCGGACCAGGTATCCTTCGCGTACCTCTACCGCCTCGAACCAGTGAATCTCTGGCGTTTGTTGCTGAGGCATTGCCGCCGACCGGGATATTTGAGGCAACTAGGCTTGCATTGCCGCCGCTACCATTTCTTCTCCGACCACGACCGCCCCACAGGCCCCTGTTCATATCTCTGTTGGCGTTAACGGCTATCGTTCCCCACATTCTCACAAATCCACCCCTTTTGCCGGTGCCGCCACGTATCCTGCCGGTGTTTACAGCTCTACCATTCGGGTAAAACACAGAGACATTACCACCGAACTGCGAGCCTGTACCAGCCTGAATCGTACCGCTATTCCAAAAGAATCCAGGCGAAGGTATCCATCCAACAATCCGTGGAGCCGATAGAAAAACGCTGCCGCCGCCTCTTGTCCTCCCCCCATTCTCTCCCCGAATGGTTCCCACATTGATGAGCGTGGTTGCAGTGACCGTCATAGTGGAACCTCTGCGTACCACAGGAAAATGAGGAGTCAAAGTGCCTACTACCAGCAATCCACCAACAGTGACCCTCGGGGATCTAACACCCGGGGCTGCCAAGCCAACCGTATTACCTGCCGAGACTATGGCAGTATCCATTGGGCCTGGAACCCCCCGAGGAGCCCACGTTGTTCGGGACGTCCACGCACCGCTCCGCACGGACACATACGCCACTTGCGCGTTCGCCAAGGAAACAACAAGCAAAATCAGCAGCAACTTACAGACAAAATTGAATAAAACTTTCCTATCGCTCATAATTTACCTCCTTAAAAAACCGTACTTTACTCTTGCCTCGGAAATTTCGATGCATCCTTGATGGAGCATAAGACAGATTTCCGACCTTTGTATTGAAAACTTCCTCTCTTCGAAGCTAATTTCAAGTAGTAGAATATGTTCTATATATGACAGAGAAGAGGGGAATTCAACAAAAAAAAATAAATTTTTCCTACATCAAGCAATTTTTGACATTTCACTGATTTAGGGCAGCTATAATAGACAACCCGTTGAAAAACGAGTGTATAAAAATCGGCCGAAATAATGAACCGCTCTTTTCATAAGAATAGCCAAGGCACGCCCCTAGCACAAAAAGTGCAGGCCAATGCCACCGGTCATAATGTGCCGCCGCAAATAAACCGGAGCTTATCAAAATAGAAACCCAGACCTTGAAAACACTGCTTCGAAATCCTTCGAAAAATGGGCTCTCCTCCAGAACCGACCGTATCATTGTTTGAAACATACCTCGAAAAAGCATCTCTTCAAAAACAGGCCCAATGAAAACAGCAGTAGCCACAATTATTATCCTCACAGCTAATTGCGTATGTGCTGCTATCATTTCAAGCTCTTCATGCTGGTGCATCTTGAAATCCTGTCCCCAAATAAGCTGGCCGAAATATATCGTCAGTACAATCGCGACAAATAAAAGAGGATACACCGCCAGAAGATTCATCACCGCAACAAGCAAGTCTTTGTGAACCGTTCTTACATTCAGACCAAAACCTTTAAGTCTCATTGCGAAGCTGGTCTTGGCCAAAAAAATGGTCGTAATTATCGCCGCCATGGCACTAATCGTGAGAAAAAGATTTTCGATAAAAACACTTTGCCAATCCGACAAATAGGGCAAGAAATCTCTTGCGATTGATACCACAGGAACGAAAATCACGATCTGGACAAGTAAAGGAATGAACGGAAAATAGATGGGCATATTGTTTCGACGAGGCTCTGAACCAACCAGCGCATACCGCCCAAAGGATGTTTTCGCCAGCCACCAGCTAAATATCAGTATCCCCGGCACGAGAATTAGAATATCCACCAGATTTACGTAATGGGTTAACTGTTTAATATCACCAGTAATATCCATTCAATCCCTCAAAAACTCTTATTAACAGAGTCCCACCACCTGTCGTTCTCACTTTGCTTGACTGCTCCATATAATAATAAATGGCTGTAATACTCTTTGAAAATATCCAAATCTACAGGATTTGACTTTTCCTTGTGCTTTTATAACTTTTTACTGAGCGTAGTCGAAGTACTTGAAAACAGAGCTGGCTTATATTAAATTAATACCGGATTTGCAAGGAAAATAGACATGGATATCTTTCGCATCAAGGGGCCGGTTAGGTTATCCGGCAGCGTAACCATAAACAGTTCAAAAAATGCATCTCTGCCGATTATGGCAGCTTCCATTTTAGCACCAGGAAAATCAACCTTACAATTAGCACCCTACCTCTCTGATATTTCCGTCTTTAGTGAACTGCTGAGTCAACTGGGTTGTCAGATAACAAGAAATAACAATGGTGACATAAATATAGACACAAGTGTAATAGATACCCCTGTTGGCGAATATGAAGTTGTCCGCAGGATGCGGGCTGGCATTTGCATTCTTGGCCCGCTGCTCGCACGCTGCAGAACAGCCCAGGTCTCAATGCCCGGCGGTTGCGCAATCGGCGACAGACCTGTCGATATTCATTTGCGAGGACTGCGAGAATTGGGGGCGAAAATACATATCGAAAACGGCTATATCACCGCAGAAGCTCCGCATGGTCTTACCGGCAAAGAAATCTTTCTCGGTGGCCCATTCGGTTCAACCGTACTCGGAACCGCCAATATCCTTATGGCCGCAACTCTCGCAAAAGGAAAAACTCTTATCGAATCAGCCGCCTGCGAACCGGAAATCGCCGATCTGGTAAACTGTCTCAATAAAATGGGTGCTAAGATAACCGGCATCGGCTCGCCCCGACTTACTATCGAAGGGGTACAAGAACTACATCCCTTCACATATAAAGTTATACCTGACCGTATCGAGGCAGGAACATTTATGGTCGCAGCTGCTATCACCGCAGGCGAATTGCAACTAAAAAACTGTCGGCTCAATGATATGATGGCCATCGTCGACAAGTTAAGAAATATTGGCGTAATCGTAGAGCCAGCAAACAATGGCTGTATTGTTGCTCGAAAAAAACCAATAAAAACCTCTGATGTTACAACTCAGCCCTACCCCGGCTTTCCGACCGATTTGCAGGCACAGTTTATGGCCCTTTTGTCACTGGCCGAAGGCAATAGTATCATAATCGAAAAGGTCTTCCCCGATAGATTCATGCACGTCGCAGAACTGAATCGAATGGCGGCCAACCTCCGCAAGGAAGGCCCTACCGTAATAGTATCCGGCGTAAAGAAATTAATTGCTGCCCCTGTAATGGCCTCTGACCTGCGTGCCTCAGCAGCGTTGGTTTTAGCTGCTTTAGCCGCTGAAGGAACCACAACAATCCAAAGGGTCTACCATATCGACCGCGGCTATGAAAAAATAGAAGAAAAACTAAATCCCCTCGGCGCTAAAATTACTCGAGAAAAAACCTGAAGGCAATCCAAAATTCTCACTTTTTAAAGGAGTATGTCTCATGAAGATTTCAAGGCCCATTGTGATTGCTCTGCTATCGGCCATAATTTTCAACATAACTAATACAGAAGCATCTGCCAACAAAAAACAATCAAATCCCGATTTACTGCAGCAGCGATGGTCTGCCCACTGGATCACACACCATTCAGCGCCATTAAAGGACTTTGGCGTTTTTCATTTCCGCCGGACGTTTGAGCTCAACGAAAAACCTGACAAATTCATTGTCCATGTCTCTGCTGATAACCGTTACCGCCTCTTCGTAAATGGCATTCCCATCTGTCGCGGCCCCGCACGCGGTGACCTGCAGCACTGGCGTTTCGAAACAGTAGATATCGCCTCCTACCTGCACAAAGGTACAAATGCAATTGCCGCTGTGGTCTGGAACTTCGGCGAACACTCTCCCCTAGCACAGATGAGTCTTCAAACCGCTTTCCTGCTTCAGACAGACGATGCAAAACACAACTTCGTAAATACCAACAAAAACTGGCGCGTCCTGCAGAATCCTGCTTATTCACCCGTTAAAACTTCCCTTAACACCTATATAGTTGTGGGACCGGGAGAGAAAATCGACGGCCCGAAATATCCTTGGGGTTGGCAACAGACCGATTACAGTGACAGCAACTGGCCCGTCGTGAGAGTACTTGATAATGCAGAGCCTCTTGGAATCAGTCTGAACAGAACCTGGGCACTGGTGCCGAGAACCATTCCACAAATGGAAGAAAAGTTACAGCGTATCGGCAAAATAAGAAGAACAGAAGGAATAGAAATTAAAGATAATATCTTCGACGGTAAAAAAGGGCTTGTTATTCCAAAAAACTCAGAAGTTTCTATTCTTTTTGACCAGTGTTTTTTAACAACTGCATATCCGCAGATTCTTATCACTGGTGGCAGTGGCGCCAGAATCGACCTGACTTACAGCGAGGCCTTATTCGACAATAATATGAAAAAAGGTAACAGAAACGAAATTGAAGGACGGAAACTGTATGGTAACAGCGACACTTTCCTGCCTGACGGCGGCGCCAACCGTTACTTTTCTACGCTCTGGTTCAGAACATATAGATACACCAGAATGGACATTAAAACTCAAGACCAGCCGCTCACCATAAACGATTTTTACGGCATATTCACCGCCTATCCCTTCGAGGAAAACGCCGTCTTTAAATCCAGCGACCCTTCACTGAAGGATATTTGGGATGTCGGCTGGCGAACGGCACGGCTGTGTGCTGGCGAAACTTATTTTGATTGCCCATACTACGAACAGCTTCAATATGTCGGTGACACACGGATTCAGGCCCTTATTTCTCTTTATGTCTCCGGCGATGACCGCCTGATGAGAAAGGCCATCACAGACTATGATGATTCTCGAATCTCTGACGGCCTTACACAAAGCCGTTATCCCTGCTCCATGATGCAAATCATACCACCTTATTCCCTGTTCTGGATTGCTATGATTCACGATTACTGGATGCACCGTGATGACCCCGAGTTTGTAAAATCATTCCTGTACGGCATCGACGGCGTCCTGCTCTGGCACGAAAAACAAATCGGTCCGGATGGAATGCTGGCGCCGGGGCCTGCAACATGGTGGAACTTTGTTGACTGGTCCTGGTCCTGGGACCCTTCTAAAAACATCGGTGGTGTGCCTCCACTCGATAATAAAGGCCGCTCATCAATACTATCTCTCCAATTCGTCTATGCACTCAATCTTGCAGTCGAGCTGAATGAGGCATTCGGAAAGAACCAGCAGGCCAGGCACTACAAAACCCTCGCCGACTCACTAAAAAAGGCTACCTACGAAAAATGCTGGGACGAAAAAAGACAACTGCTCGCCGATACACCCGACAAGAAAACTTTCAGCCAACATGCAAATCTGCTCGCTGTACTGGTGGATTTGATTCCTAAAAAAGAACAGAAAGATTTCACAAAAAAAATAGTTGGAGACTCGTCACTCACCCAGTGTACATTTTATTACCGTTATTATCTGTTGCGAGCAATGAAAAAAGTCGGACTTGGCGACAGCTACCTCGACATGCTCAAGCCCTGGCGTAATATGATACAAAAAGGCCTGACAACCTTTGCCGAAAATCCCGACCCTACCCGTTCCGACTGTCACGCCTGGAGCGCAAGTCCGAACTACGACCTGCTCGCAACGGTCTGCGGCATCGAGCCGGCCGAGCCCGGCTTCAGGTCCGTCCTCATCGCTCCGCACCTCGGGCCTTTAGCCTGGGTCAAAGGCAAAATGCCGCACCCTTTTGGTGACATCGAGGTCAAACTCGAGCAGGTAAAAAATAAAAAAATCAAAGGCCAAATAACACTGCCACAGGGGCTTGCGGGGAAATTTGCATGGAAAGGAAAAACAATTCACCTGAAACCTGGCAGCAATGAAATTGATTTATGATATTGGTCAGTTCGAGATCTGTGATACTACATCCAAATCGTTAAGATGCCTGTTAATTAGAGTTGTGGTCCTTAGAACATTCCTCCGAGAATTTTATCCATTTCAACCACGCTTTTTTATAAATCTCATTCGAAACCAAGAAACCATCATTATGGCTTCCTGAAATCTCAACAAACTCTTTTGGTTCGTTAGCAATCTCATACAGCTTCTGCCCAAATTCGAATGGCACTATTTCATCACTTCGGCTGTGAATAATCATCACCGGACAACTGACTTCCTTGAGATATTCTGCCGTATTGTAGTTATACTTTGCAAGCCATCGCACCGGCATATAGGGATAAAATTTTCTGCCCATATCAACATATGATGTAAAGCTACTTTCAAGGACCAAACTCCTCACTTTGACCTTCGTCGCCAATTGTGCCGCAATACTTCCGCCAAGCGACCTGCCAAAGATAATAATATTATCAGGCTGTACCTTTTTTTCATTCACAAGCCATTCGTACGCAGCCATGGCATCAAGACAGGTCCCTTCTTCGGTTGGTTTACCTTCACTGCTTCCATATCCGCGATAATCAAAAATAAAACAACTCAGACCCAAATCATGAAAGATATCTATACTATCCAGACGGTGGGATTTATTACCACCGTTGCCGTAACAGAACAAAACTGCCAACTCCGAATCCTTCGCCGGAACATACCAGCCGCTCAGCCGCAAACCATCGCTGCTCCTGAAAACAACCTCCTCAAAATCCAGTCCCACATCATCAGGCGTATAGGCAATCTCCCGCACAGGATAATAAGTAAAACTGGACTGCATAAAGTAAAGTATCAGCCCAAAACCTAAATAGGACATAAACAATACTACAAATATCGATGAAAGAATTGACATTACCTTGCTCGACTTGCCTCTGTTTCGTCGACCTTTGTCGAAAAAATTAACAGAAAAAGATTTCCAGCTCACATCTCAATATCCCAAATAAGCCTTTCCAGATATTTTAATTCACTTTAAAATGCAAAACAAGCTGTAGCTTTCAAGCACATTTTAATTTGAATGACTGCCGGGAACAAGATACAATTCCATTATGATTAAAAGAAGAAAAACCATCACTGTTAAGGTTGGCTCTGTAACAATCGGCTCTCACGCCCCAATTGTCATTCAGTCAATGACGAAAGTGTCCACTGTCGATGTGGCTCGTTGTGTAAGACAGATAAATCAACTCGCTCGGGCCGGCTGTAAGTTGGTAAGAGTTGCCGTCCCAACACGCCGAGATACTGCAGCTTTCGCAAAAATTGTCCAAAAAGTCGCTATCCCACTCATCGCCGATGTCCACTTCAGCCCAAGTCGGGCCATTGAAGCAATTGAGGCAGGCGCTGCAAAGGTGCGGCTTAACCCCGGAAACATAAAAAGTCGAAAAGATATCCTGCGAATAATAGATGCAGCCAAAATGCACAAAACCGCTATTCGTATCGGCATCAACGAAGCAAGCATAAGAAATCTCAAAATTAGAGATATCCCACCTAAGAAACGCACTGCCTTGATGTTGAGAGAGATGAGAAAATATGTTGCCATTTTTGAAAAACAAAACTTCACTCAACTTATTCTAAGCGTAAAAAGCAGAGACCCTCTAAGGACCATCGAAACAAATCGTCCTATCGCTCAGGCCTTCAATTATCCAATTCATATCGGTCTCACCCACACAGGTCTGCCTGAGGATGCTCAAATACCGTCGGCCGTCACATTGGGCACGTTACTCACTGAAGGTATTGGCGATACTATTCGTGTAAGTGTTGCCGGCAATCCGCTCACAGAAACCAAAATCGCAAAGCAGATTTTAATCTCTCTCGGCCTTTATGATGAACCTGCTGTGGAATTGATTGTATGCCCAACCTGCGCACGCGCCGAAATTGACGTAATTAAAATGGCCAAAATTATTAAAAAAGCCCTGCCTGCTGTTAATAAAACGGTGCACATCGCCGTGATGGGCTGCATCGTCAATGGCCCCGGTGAAGCCGCTGACGCCGACTTAGCCGTTTGTGCTGCAAAGAACAAGGGCTACTTATATCGCAAAGGCAGAAAAATATCCGTAGTTCCCGAAAACAAAATCATCCCGGAAATACTAAGACAATTAGAAAAAATATAGTCTTCTAATATCAATAAATACGGCCTTAACTTTCTTTTTCGTTTTTGTTGTATACTATGTATTTGTCCCGCTCGACCTGCTATAAGACGGCCGTTCTTTGTGTTCGCTCGACTTCTGCGCAAAACTCTCGTATTTGCCGAAAATCATTTTGCCCGCCGAAGTCTGCAGCGAGCTGGTTACAGTAACATTCAATTCTCGGCCAATTTTATTCCGGGCACCTTCAACCACAACCATGGTCCCGTCGTCTAGGTAACCAATTCCCTGTTCCGCCTCCTCGCCCGGCTTTATTATCCTGACCTGCATACCCTCACCAGGCAGTGCAATTGTCTTTAGAGAATTAGCCAGGTCATTTATATTCAACACGTCAACCTCACGAACCTGAGCGACCTTGCTGAGATTATAGTCGGTCGTCGCCAGCCGTCCGTCGCAGTTCTTGGTAAACATTACAAGCCTCTGGTCAACACCTTTGACGTCAGCGGTTTCCGGTATGATAGTATCATCAATTTCCACATCAATTATGGGATTTGTCTGCATATCCTTAAGTATATCCAGACCCCGTCTGCCGCGGTTGCGCTTAAGCTTGTCAGGCGAATCCGCAATCAATTGCAGCTCACCAAGAACAAATCGCGGAACAACCAATGGAGCATCAAACAATTTACTCCTGTACAAATCAGCTATCCTGCCGTCAATGATTGCCGAAGTATCCAGAACCAGAGGTCGTGCCCCTTTTGTTTGCTTGGCGAACTCAACATAAGGAACTACAAAGCGCACATCGTCCTTGGTTCGCATCACAATACTGATTATAAGAAAACATATACATATCCCCATCATCCATTTTATGGCCCCGGCCGCTGTAGCGCTCAAATCTATCTTGTAGATATCAATCAACATGTCAAATATTTGTGCCAAGCCCCAGCTGACAACAATGCCAACCAAAAGACCAAAAAACACTCCTGCAAGTGCAGCAAGGGACTTCTTAGGCGTAAGAAAATCCAACAAAAGCGTAAATACAGCTAATCCAAGACCGCTCCAGAGAATCGCATAAAAATTTGCCCTGCCAATCTCTCCCGAAATATCACGCGAACTTATGTTCACAAACAAAACCGCAACAATAATAACAACAAAAACAGCTCTAAAAAACCAAAGTAACATAATCGTAAGCCTCCAAAATATATATTATTAATACACCCCCAATTTAAACCGTCGAAATTATACACGGTAAACAAAGCAACATCAACAATTACATCACTCCCAATATAATTTATCTGATAATTAGCGTGGTTATCCCTCGTTTCCCCTAATCTTGGTTGGGTGCAGCTCGAGTTGACTATTAGTTAAACGGGATATTAGCTTTACGGTAAACTCTATGGTTTTAATAATCGTCCTGTAATCTTCACTTCTCTGTTACATAAGACACGATTCTCTGCTGATACCTACAAGGATAACCCGCGAAATTCCTGCTCCCTGAAGAAATTTATTTCTTATCATCTAATTATAAAAACCTCAAAAATACGAGCTAAAATCGCCATTTAGAGCGAAAAGTCCTGGTCTATAACGACATAGATTTGAAACTATTTCCAGCTTTCATCCCAAAAAAAGTCCCAAAAAACTGGCAAATCGCATTTTTTGAGGAAATTTCAGCTAAATATCGAGAAAAAAAGTAACATATTGAAAATTTCTGGACTATATATAAATAGAAAGAGCAAAAAGTATGCATAAAAACGGCAACTATCTTCACCTGATTCACCACGCTCAGCTCGGCAATCAGGAGAGTATGACTCAGCTTACAGAGCTGGTACAGGCAAGACTTTTTGTATACATATATCGACTCACGCTGGATTACGATTTGGCTGAAGACCTTTTACAGGAGACTTTATTGCATATGGTTGAATATTTGAAAGAGTTGGAAGACCCTAATCGTTTTTGGTTCTGGCTGTTTCGCACAGCGCTGGGTAAAGTCCAGCATCACTTCAGAGCCAAGAAACAAAAAAAGCTGGTACAAATGGCAATGGTTGAAAAACAGTTATCGAAGATAAATTCAAAAAATTACAACGATGGATTAACAGAGACGGCACGCAAAGAACTTTCCGGTGCTATGTTTGAATCTATAAGGAAATTAAAAATCAAGTACCGAAACGTTCTTGTTCTGCGGTGTTTCGAGCAGATGCCTTACTCCAACATCGCCGTCATAATGAACTGCTCCGAACTGCAGTCACGGGTGCTGTTTTTCCGCGCAAAGAATCTGCTTAAAAAGCGCTTGGCCCGACGCGGCTTCAGCAAGGCATTTGTGTTGACCGGCCTGGCTTTGTTCGGCTTGCTCACAGCTCCAGCTAAGGCAGCATCGGTAACTACTACCGTAAGCGCCGCCTCAATGGAGGTCGGTTTCACCGCTTCTCTAATCGGCGCCTTAGGTGGCAAATTGGGACTTGCTATAGTCACTGCAGCTGCAGCCGTGGTTGTTGCATTATCCATCAAGACCGTCCTGTGCATAGTCGCCGTGATTAGCTTTACCATATTATGCCTTTTTATTGCTTCTTTGGTTGGTGTCTACGACCGCTGATGAACAAACCATTACCAAAGATACTACTAACTTCGCCATTCCTGTATGAGCGGAAACACACCCTCTATCAACTAAATCCCTATTTTTCTTGCAATACTAAAATCACTTAATATACTTTATTGTTTCAAAATAGGCCTGATTTGCGACCGAACGCAAACTTAGGAACTCACTTATAAAAAAGTTTCGGAGCATAGACATGAACTTGGTCAAATGGTTTCGCAAAAATACATCGAAATTGATGGCAGTGGTCGTGGTTGTTTTGATGTTCGGTTTCATTGGTGGTACATACCTCCAATATCTTGCTCGCAGAAAAACCGAAACCCAAAAAGTAGTCGCCTACTTTGGAGAAAATAAGAAAATAACAAACTATGATATAGCCTTGGCGAATCATGAGCTGGAAATTCTGCAGGGACTAAGGGCAGATGTTTTGCTCCGTTCATTAGATTTGAGGGCGATGCTGCTTGGCGAACTATTGTTTTCCGAGCGCAGAATCTCACCAGAACTGGTTGCCAACATCAAAAAACTGATAAGGACAAATAAACTTAGGATCAGTACAAAACAAATTAATGATATCTACAGGCGACCCATGACAAGCGGCGTTTACTGGTTGTTGTTGTGCGATGAAGCACAATCCGCTGGAGTTAAGATTTCTCAGGCTGAAATAGGTAGGTCTCTCGCCGAAGTAATACCGAAACTATTTCCAGGAGCAGCATATGGGCAGATAATAAGGATGCTGATTACACGATATGGGGTTCCGGAAGAAAAGATACTAAGTGCATTTGGCAGGCTCCAGGCAGTGTTGCAGTATGCCAAGATGATGAGTACAAACGAAGATGTTACAAACCTGCAGACAATGCACAACGCTAGCTGGGAGGAAGAAACTATTGATGTTGAATTAGTAACGTTTGATTCGGCGGTTTTCGTAGAAAGCCAAAATGAACCGACAGAGGAAGAAATAATAGAGCATTTTCAGAAATACAAAGGTTTTTTCCCTGGAGAAATAAGCAAGCAAAACCCTTATGGATTCGGATATAAGCTACCTGATAGGGTACGTCTTGAATACATTGCCGTCAGACTCGATGATGTCTCAAAGATAATAACACCGCCCACACAACAAGAGCAGGAAGAATACTATCAAAGACACGCAAAACAGTTCACAAAATCGGTCCCATCAGACCCCAACGACCCAAACTCCGAGATGATTGAAAAAACAAAAAGCTACGCCGAGATGGCTGGTAACATTGCAATCCTGCTTCTACAGAACAGAATAAACTCCAAAGCAGAGATGATTTTGCAGGAGGCAAAGACACTTACCGAAGTGGGCTTAGAGAGTATAGACCAAGAAACCAGGAATATTACCCCCGAACAGCTTAAAAAGTTATCCGGCGACTACGAGGAGGCAGCTGAGCAATTAACGGACAAATATAAGATCAGTGTATATTCGGGAAAAACAGGGCTGCTCAGCGTCGCCGATATCCGGATGAACGAAGACCTTGGAATGCTCTACCTAAAGGGTTATGGAGAAACAATAGTCGAACTGCCTAAGGTTCTCTTTGCAATTGATGAACTCGGAGCCAGTGAGCTTGGTCCTTTCGATGTTCCCAAGCCAAGAATGTATGAAAACATCGGCCCGTCAAAGGACATTCGTGGACAATTTCAAGAATACAATCAGGCAAATATGGTTCTAATGCGTGTTATAGAGGCTCAAAAAGCATCAGAGCCTGAAAGTGTAAATCAGACCCTTAGTAAAGATGTGCTCAGACTCGATAAAGAACAAAAGCCGCAAAGCGAGAACATATATTCGGTAAGAGAAAAAGCAGTCGAGGATTTGAAAAGACTTGCAGCATTGGAGACCACAAAAAACAAAGCCGAAGAACTCATCAAACTGGTCGTAAAGGAAGGATGGGATGGTGCTATCGTAAAGTTTAACGACCTCTATGGACAGCGCGACAAAAATCAAAACGACCCCAATGTGCCCGAGGATCCGAATACAGTTAACGAACTTGCAGAGCCCTTCAAGCTGCAAAATCTGACAGGCCTACAGAGAATCTCAAATGTGGACCTGGAGATATTTGCTACTCAGAATGTGGGCGAACCATTGGCCCAGGTTCTCACTAACCAAAGAAAAATAGAAAGCGAGCTGATAGAAAAGTTTTATTCGCTTGTACCACCAGATAGTAACAGTCTTGAGACTGTACCTTTGACTGTTGAGTTTAGGCCGAGTATGGCCTATTATGTTATCAAGAGTCTCTCAGTGAAATGCCTCAACCAGCAGCAATATGAAGAAATCAAGGTAATGTACGCCTATAGGGAAGATATGATTCAATCTCAGAATCTCGCTCCTGTGTACTTTAATCCGGAAAATATATTAAAACGAATGAACTTCAAATGGCGCCGCACAGACAAGGAAAAAGAACAAGCAGATGCAAATATACCGGCAAAGGTACCTTTCTCAGACAGCTCATTGTGAGAAACAATAGATAAAATGGAAAGCAACTTAAAAGAAAACAAACCATTGTTTTTACTAATCGTGGGAGTACTAAGCTGGCTTATACCGGGTGGGGGATACTTTTTAATAAACGAAAAAAAACGTGGTACAATCATATTCTTAACTATCAGCTTAACGTTCTGCATAGGACTATACATTGGCTCGATAGGTGTGATTGACCTCGTCGGAACAGCGGCAATTTATGTCAAGGCGGCACAGATTATGAACCCTCCCATAGTACTGGCTCTGGGACGTTTGACCGCCGGTGGAACTTATCCCGTCTTTGGCTGGCCAAACGAAATCGGACAGGTATACACAATGACATCGGGCCTGCTTAACCTTTTGTGTATTATCAACGCTGTTTATATGACCTATCTGCAAAGTATAGAGATCAAAGGAGCTTAATTAAGTTGTATATCTTTCACTTTACATCTTCTGTTTGCTCATCTTCAATAGCCCATTGTCTATCATCGATTATCCTAGCAAGCTTCACATCGCCTGAAAGCTTAGAGACAAATCCAGCCTTAATTTTGTGGATGCTGCCATTGGTAGCGGCTATAGCAATCGCTTACAAAGCAACGAAAGTTAAGGCCATCACAGCTGCCAAGTTCGCGAAGGAAGTTGCAGTCCTTTTTGGCTCGATTATCATTTTTATGGTCTTAACCGCTTTGGTGCTGCACGTCTTTGCACTACTATTCACGTAACTACCGATTCGTCCGGACAATCGCCGTTCTTTGCCAAATCGCCGCCGCCAAAGATGCCGTAATTATACAAACAAATACAAACAACGCTGCAGGCAAAGCTGCCTCCTGCCCGAAATGTGCCAGTGCTAAAGTAGTCCCCAGGCCTGCGTTTTGCATCCCAATCTCAATCGCCAGGGTCCTTCTGCGATGAACAGTCATCCTGAAAACGGACCCCACTCCATAACCAGCCAACATCCCGTAAATATTCAAAATCACCACAGCCGCCAAAATAAAAGTTGTTACTTTAACAAGATTATCTCTATTAAGAGCTATCACAAGTGAACAGATGAATATTATAAACGTGACCGAGATAGCCGGAAATACAGGCAAAATCTTCTCCACTTGCTTTTTAAAATAATGCCTGACAGCAAAACCAATAAACAGTGGTACTATCACCATATAAAGCACATCTAATACCATTGCAAAAAAAGGAACAGGGACCTGCGACTTCGCCAGCAGATAAACGAGTCCCGGCGTCAGCAACGGACACAACAAAGTAGACACCGCTGTCAGCGAAACAGAATAAGCCGTATCCGCCTTGGCGATGTAGCTCATAACATTACTCGCCATCGCACCCGGCGCAGAACCCGTCAGTATAAGCCCAACGGCAAGCATCGGTGGAAAGTTAAATAGTTTTGATATGAAATAAGCTCCCAATGGCATAATACTAAACTGCGCACAACTACCTATCAATACTATGACAGGCCTTTTGGCTATTCTCTTGAAATCATCGAGTTGCAAAACCGCACCGATACCAAACATTGTCAGAGCAAAAAAGGACTTGTTAAAATCTTTAAGTGCTACAAAAGGCCCCGGCCTATAATAGGCCACAACCCCAAACAAAATCACCCATATAGCAAAATACTTCGTATAAAAAGATAATATTTTCTTGAACATAATCACCAAAAGTATAAAGCCACATAGGACAAGTGACAATATATTTATCATATTCATCGCTCGCCCCTATTTTCTGATAAGGGACTAAGAAGGTTGCTTGCAAACCCGAAATGAAAAGGATAGAATAATAAAACTTAAAACCTACTCGTTAAGGTGCATTCTTATGATTATTGGTGTAATGAAAGCACAATTGCATCTGCAGGGGATAAGCTCTCTTAAAGAAAAGAGGGGTATTATCAAAAGTTTGGTCGGCAGAATAAAAAGCAGGTTCAACGCTTCAGTCTCGGAAGTCGACCACAATGATAACAAAACAAGTTCCATCATAGCCATTGCGGTCGTTTCAAATGATACGGTGTTCATCAATCAGCAACTCGATGCTATCATCAACTTTATGCAAAAAGACGGGCGGTTCTACCTTGGCCAAATCGAAAGAGAAACTTTCAATTCATAACTCGATGCACGATACTAATTGGCACCTTGATATTAAGGTATGCTTTCAAGCCAGTTTTCAGCGAAAACGCAGTAGTCAAATAAATTGATAACATCGTCATTCGGCTGATAAATATCGCAGCTGGGATTCCAGTTATCATCACCAGGAATGCTCAGCCAGGCCGAGGTCAGAATACCCAAATCTGACATATCCACATCACAGTCCGGCTCAAAGTCTCCGACTATCGGTCCATCGCTTGGTACATTTGAGATAAGCTTTATATTCGGGACACCTTCAGAAGTTGACAGCGAGGGATGATAAGATTCACTCCAGTACAGTGGGTCGCCATGGTCGCTGTCAGAACTGGCTATTAATACACGGGTGTCAATCATATCTGAAACCATACAATAACCATCGTCAGTGTAATAGCTGTTATTGTGGCTGAAATCTATCATCAAATTATCGATGCCGTTATATTCGAATGCGTTCTGGAAGTGAAAATTCTGCCATCCTGTAGAGCTTATAGTCTCGTTGCTCTGATATACAACAGTCCACTCGCTCGTCTCGAAATATGGATAGCCGGAGTAATAACTCTTGCTGGTATGTTTCATTCGTATCGTCCAGTAGTTAAGCGTTTGTCCCGGCAACTGGTAAACATCCAGTGCAAGGTCGGTTATTGTTTTTGCGTCTCCAATTTCGCTGGCCAGGTAGATTACCTGTGTTCGACCGTCGTGGTAGTATGTCTGCATCGGCCAATAAGCATACAAGTTTGTCTGCGGCTCGAAGGTAGTATATATAATATTGTTTACGTCTAAGGTGACGGTAGCAGGTTCTGAGTCACCACCTTGCGGCGGTGTTCCGCCGTCGCTGGCTTTGAAATCAAATAAATCCTGGCCGACGAAATACGAGCAGGACCAATATTCAACAGTATTGCTACTTCCTGCAAGCGTATACGGCACACTTGTTATCTCGCTGGCAGCAGGGTCAGTCAGCCTGCCGTGCTGCGGCAGGGTAGCTATTATGTAGCTCAATTGTCCCGGAGGATTCGGCAAACCATCATCACCGGCAATAAGAACAATTGGTTCGCTTATGCCGGAAAGCACCGCAACTTCCTGGCTGTATGCAACCGGAGGACCTGCGCTTTGGGAAGTGAAATTGACGCCCCATTTATTACCGGAGCTACCGGACCAGTCAGAGGACCTGCCTGTTGTAACATATTGGTTTACAAATACATAAGGAAGCTTGCTTGCACTTACTGTAAAGCTTTGATTCCAAGGCACACCTGTCAGGGCGTAAATGCCGGCATCATTGGTTGTTGTCTGATATGTGCCTCCACCGGTTGCAGTTACTGTTACGCCGGGGATGGGATTATCAACTATATCTGTTACTCGTCCGCTTATAATCTCGCCCGAGCCGGAAGTGAAAATATTATATGCGCAACCATGAATGCCGGTAAAATAATACGGCGACGAATCGACATCCGGCAGATTATACCACGCATCCTCTCTGCCGTCCCAGCCCATATTTAGGTGATGATACAGAGTGGAGCTACTGTAGCCATATCCATCACATACAACGACATGTCCGCCGTATGGCCCGTCAAGGCCTAATAGAACAGGGCCTTCGGCATCCAAATTCGGATTTACCATGTTGTTTAGTGCAGTCCCTATGGAAGGATAGTAGCCAAAGATGGAATTGGTATAATAAAAGGCGTTTTCCAACTCCTGGCTGGCATCAACCAAAGATGCTGATGAGCCGTTTGGATCGTAGTCTGTATCAATCTCTTGCGCTGCGTTGTAACAAAGTTCTCCTATAGCTTGGCGTTCGGTTAGTGTAATGCTGCTATCAGGCTGAAGCGGCATATTGCTCCAAATGTAAGTTCCGGGATACTCGTGATAGCGCATCAACTGTGCCATCGCAGTAGCCACACAGCCACAAGGCCAGTTGTATGGATCACCATCAGGTGTTTCATATGGTGGTGTGTAATAGTTATAACAGCTAATACCACCCTCATAACCGCCAACTGTGGTCTGCCCCCAGGAACTTTGCACAAGCGGCGCTACCCAAACATCTGAAATGCTGGATGCGCCCATTAAGCCCATTGACGAATCGTTCGCATCCTCATAGCTGTTTAACTGACTCCATTTGTCGCAGGCCTTAATGGCAGCTCTTTGAAGAGCGGCTCTATCGGAGATTGAATTTTGCATTCGCAGTCCGCTCGTTGTTGTATCTAAGGCTCTGACAGCAGCAATTCGAGCAGGTATGTCACGGCTGACCAGAGCACCGAGCGGATTATCATCCGATGGATTATAGGTTTGTCCCTGAGCAAAACATATAATTGGCTCAACCCGATTATCTGCTGATACAATCACAAATCCGGACGGCCGCAAATAGACAACATAATAAATTGCTTCGTCTTCTGCGTCTGAAAAGGTCTCGACCCTAATTACCTCCTGACCAAGCCGGGCGCCAAGTGGACGCACTTCTGCCTTTAGCCAGCCCTTTACAACTCTCTCAGCTTGCCTATTAGACACAGGCTTCGCTAACAAATCCACCGAGGACAAAAAAAGCAGAGCTAAAAATGTAAATTTTGCAATAGCAGAATTTCTGCGCCACAACCCGATATGCTTCGACTGTCTACTAAAATTCATTTTTCCTCCTTGCATATTCATAACAGTATCCATCATGGGGGACACATTTCAAATTACCAATACCCACTGATAAACATTATACCCGAAAGCATCGATTTTGGCAAGGAATTTTGGTATCAGGCCAATAATTCAATGCTCAATCTTGGAGCAAAGGCAAAAATCCAACTTTAGCAAGCTGAAATCCCGAACCTAAAGAATTGCATCGATGATAAATCTTGCACCAAAGAATATATCGATTGCCATAGCGAAGCATAGCAAAACCTGCCGCAAAGCCGCAAATCTTACCTTGGCACGTACGATAAAGAATATAACAGCAACAACAATTGCGCCGAGTAAGTACATCTTCGCGGTCTGAACAAAAAGGGATGCATAGACCTCGCCAAAACCTACAAATACCTGAAAATACTTTGTTGCCATAAGCGGTGTAACAACCGCTAAAATTGTCATAACCGTAATGGTTGCAAGCAGCCATTTTCTGTCAGCCCAACCGGCTGATATAAACCCCTGTATTCCCACACCAATAATTACTGAACAATAAAGAATCGGTATAGTAAGCCAAATAATTGGGCTTATGCCGAATACAGGATGATAAAAAGAAAGTACTGTTCCCAAAACAAACACCATCATAACTCCGAACCGCCGAGCTGCAAAAAACATCGAAACACCCATAAGTAGAGCCGCTACAGGAACATGATAGAAACCGGGCAAAATGAAGTTTGGGCTTAATGATAGAGCAGCTTGAGAGATTAAACCTGTCTTTTGTTCTGTTGCAACCAACGGCACAACCAATGCAACTAAGTCGGAAAACTGCAATCTGGTCTGTACCGGAATTGCAAACAGGCGAAGATAATTCGACACCTGAAAGAAAAGTAATATCACCAGAAACGGCAAAAGTAACAGTGGCCAGCTTAGTGCTCGCCATCCTGCTTTAGGCGCAAATGCAGCAGGTATAAACAGCCAGGGAACAGCAGCAGCCAAAAGACCCGCTAACAGGTGATACCCGGCCAAGCCCAGAGCAAAAGGTCCAAAACCATAGACTGCACCGGCAAAAAACGAACCGACAACTGACGAAACCCATCGCCGACTTAGCAAAAAGCAACCAAAAGACGCAAAACATGCGTTCACAACAAAAAGAAATTTGATCGGAGTTAACCTAAAAGCCCTAAAATACGGCTGATACAGATAAATAGCGAAGCCAACATAAATCGCAGCTGCCAGGAAGAACTTCGTCAATTTGCTAAGCTTTTGATGCATCGAATTGTGAACAGGAGAATCGCAATACCCAAGGCGCAAAGATAATAAGATTTAGTTTTTCAAAACTACTTTGCCCGTCCCTGTTGTGATTCGGCCGATTTTATAGACATTCTCGCCATAACGCCTCAATTTGCCGGATATCGATTCAGCAAAATCCTCCGCCGCTATCAGAACGAGACCTATGCCCATATTAAAAACCCTGAACATCTCTGCTTCTTCAACCGGGCCTTTCTTCTGTAGAAACTTGAAAACTTTCTGTATCGGCCAACTACCTTTTTTTATGACCGCATCACAGTTTTTAGGTAGCACTCTCTGAATATTACCCACTAGTCCCCCACCTGTAATATGTGCTATTCCATGCACAACTTTTTTAACTTTATACTGTGATAAAAGTTTCACTATGGACCGAACATAAATCCGTGTCGGCTCAAGCAACACTCTACCTAGCACAACCCCATCAAGCTCTTTAATGGTATCAGTCATCTTCAAGGATAACCTCTTGAAACAAATATGGCGTGCAAGTGTGTAACCATTACTGTGCAGTCCGCTCGAAGACAGCCCAAGTATAATGTCTCCGGCTCTAATAGTTCTGCCGGTGACAATTTTTTTTCGTTCTACGATTCCAACAGCAAATCCTGCCATGTCGAAATCACCCCTGCGATAAGTATCCGGCATCTCAGCAGTCTCACCACTGATGAGTGAGCAGTCGGCCTGACGACAACCGGCAGCAACACCCTTGACCATCTCAGCAACTATCTTCGGGTCGAGTTTATGCACAGCAAGATAATCAAGAAAAAATAACGGCTCAGCACCGCAGGTAAGCATATCATTGACATTCATAGCAACAAGGTCAATCCCCACTGTATCGAATTTTTTAATCTTGCTGGCCAGTTGAACCTTGCTGCCTACTCCATCTGTGCAAGCAACCAGAACAGGGTTTTTGTAATTCTTCTTAAATAGTTTCTCATCATAGTCGAGTCGAAAAAAACCTGCAAAACCTCCCTTGAATTCGATAACTCTCGGGCCAAAAGTGCTGGCAAGATAGGAGTAAATCTGCTCGGAACTTTCATCACCGGCATCGATACTTACACCGGACTGGTCATAGCTGATGTATTTACTCATTTGTTCTCAGCTTCTTCTTACACAGGCATCGAAAATCCCGTATCAAATATTAGGTATGTCTTTCGGCCTTAGAACTCTTCGTCAAACATATACATCTGATATCGTTCCATAGCGAATTTGTTGACGGCGGTGTCCACCGGTATCCTGTATTTTCCGTTCCAGCAGGCGGTGCAGTAGTTCTCCTCAGACTTTGTTGCACAGCTAAGCAATCCCTCAAGTGACATATAACCAACGCTGTCTACCTCAAGAAATTCTCTGATTTGCTCAAGGTCTCGATTATTCGCCAGCAATTCCTCTTTTGTCGGGAAGTCCACACCGTAAAAACAGGGATGCCGAATCGGTGGACAACTGACTCGCATATGAATTTCCTTTGCGCCGGCTTGACGCAATGTCCTTATTTTACCTCTTGTTTTAGACCCTAAAACCGCTTTTTTCTCTAAGTCCTCTAAAATTAGTTGGGCGGTCCTGTGACTTATTTTAAGGATTTTCTCAACCTCCCTAATATAGTATGCACTGTCAAAACCTCTTGTAAATAAAGATAGGATGTTCAAATGATTTTCAGTTATGTTTATTTTTTCATACATATGTATTATTAATAATACAGTGTTTATAAGTGTTTTGGTTGTTGAAATAAGTGTATATCAGGATTGTGATATGGGTTTAATAAAGATTATTCAGAAATCAGGCAACCATTC
>CAZUTR010000005.1:0-8303 GCA_964623545.1 uncultured Pirellulales bacterium
AGAAGTGATAATTTTGGAAATAGCGGAGGAAAAACATCGGTGGGTTATAGCAAGACATCAACGCTGGCTATGGTTGATGGCCGTTGAAAGTGGCGTGTTAATTAGAAATTTGTAGATAATAGAAGGCTTGAATTTTTGGATAAGCTCGACCAAGCGCAAATCATCATCCGCTCGCATAATCCACTGTCTGGTCATTTCAAGCTTAGCGTCCATAGACGAGCCTGCCCTCGCAAAGAACTTCATTCATAATCGTGTTTTTTACGTCAACATATCTTTCAAATTGTGATTTAGTACAAACAATTAAATCAAGAGAGATGAGAAAGTCACTGAGGCTTGACCTGCCCTCGATAGCAATTTCTCTTGTTGGCCGGTCTGTGTCGGGTACGACAGCAAGCAGGTCGACATCACTATCTTCGTCGGCTTTGCCCGCAGCGTGTGAGCCAAAAAGATAAATCCTATCCGGGTGTATTGACTCGGCTAACCGGTTAGTAATTTCGTCAAGTAGTTGTGCAGAAAGCTCCTTCATATATTTTACCCCTTGTTGAATTCCATCCAATTTGCCAATTATATTCAAGTTGCGTATTATTCTCCTTCATCGGTTTTATTCCTGTGGCAGCTTGGCTAAGTCGGCATCGGAGCCGGCCACCATCATAATATCATCCTGATAAATAACGGTGCCGGGCATAGGAACATTAATAACCGCCTGTTTTTCATGCCTGTCCGCCTTGCTGTTCTCTCCCCGCTTTACCGCCACCAGGTTTACATTGTATTTCTGCCGTAATTGCAAGTCCATAACCGTCTTGCCGTCGAAGCTCGCCGGCGCCTTTACCCTTGCCAGACTGTAACCCGGCGCAAAATCCATTTTTTCGCCAATCTGTGGTGCAATAAACTTATAAGCCCACCGCTGTGCCGACTCGATTTCAGGATAAATAACATCAGTCGCTCCAACCTTGGAGAAGACCTCTCCCGCAATCAAATCTTCCGACCTTGCGTATATCTGCTTTATCCCCATCTGCCGCAGGTTCACCACAGTAAGTATCGCCGCCTCGAAACCCGATGCGCCGCTGCCACCCTGACCTATTCCGATGATAGCAACGTCAACCTTATCGACCCCCTGCGCTTTGAGGGCTTCCTCATCGGTACTGTCAAGTCGGACCGCATGACTGACCTGGTCGCGAACCTCATCTATAACATCTCTGTTTTTGTCAATCGCTATAACCTCAGCCCCGCTCATCGCCAATGCTATAGCAAGTTTCTTGCCGAACCTGCCCAATCCAATTACCGCAAATCGCCTCATAATTAAGCTCCTATTTTCGTATTGCGTGATGAGTACAATGTTTGCTTTTTACACAATACGCACAACGAAATTATCCGACAATTATCGCCTCAGTTGGGTAACTGTACTTAACCGGCCTGATATTAAACGTCACAGCCGCCAACAGCGTCAACGGCCCTAATCTTCCTATAAGCATCGCAGCTATAATAATCAATTTTCCGGCGGTTGTCAAAGAAGGTGTAATACCCGTCGTCAGTCCCACCGTTCCCAGCGCAGAAGCCGACTCGAATAGAATATCCGACATAGTAAAGCCGTTTCCACTCTCAGTGATACTAAGCAGCAACGCCGCTCCAAACAATACCCCAACGAAAAGCAGCGTCACAGTAACAGCTCTGCCAATGACAACCGCCCTAATCGACCGCTTAAACATCTCGACTTCCCATCGCTTACGCAGAGCTGCTAAAGCGGTCATTATTACAACCGCTAATGTCACCGTCTTAATTCCACCGGCGGTTGAACCCGGTGAGCCGCCAATAAACATCAGCAAAATCAAAATAAATTTGCTCGAAGGCGTTAATGCTGAGATATCAACTGTGTTAAAGCCGGCAGTTCTGGCTGTTACCGACTGAAACAACGCGCCACTAAGATTTAATTCCCCTTTGTTTCCAGCAAAATTTTCAAATAGTAAAATAGCAAACATCCCCACAAAAATCAAAAAAACGCTTACGCTGACAACGACCTTGGTCTGAAGCTCCATTCTCTTCGGCGCCTCCATTGAGAATCTGTAGCGCTTATAAAGAAGCTTCCTGAAAAACCGCTTAACTCTGTCAGTAATTATATTGGCAAGATTGTATAGCACACCAAAACCCAGTCCACCGAGGATTATCAACGGACAAACAACCGTGTAAACATGCGAACTTTTACTATAGCTAACAAAGCTATCGCTGAACAAACTGAATCCAGCATTACAAAAAGCACTGATTGAATGAAAGATACTACAGAACCACTTCTGATGAACACCAGTCACCTGGCCGGGTACTTGTTGCCACATACTATACAAGCTCAGAGCGCCCAGCGCCTCTACGAGCAGCGTGCCGGCAAAGATAAATACTATCATATTTCCTATTCGACCAAGAGTGCGAGCACTTAGCAAATCCTGCATCGCCACCGACTCACGCAAACCCAACGCCTGACCCAAAAGAAGCGCAAAAACCGCTCCAAACACAACTATCCCCAGTCCCCCAAGCTGAATCAAAACCAAAATTATTATCTGCCCCATCAAGCTAAAGTCACTTCCGGTATCCCTGACGATAAGGCCGGTAACACACGTCGCACTTGTGGCGGTAAACAAAGCATCAACAAAACCGGCGTTTTCTGTGCTCGACGCCCTCGGAAGCATTAGCAATCCCGCTCCACAAATTATCAAAACCAGAAAACTGGCAATCAAAGTCCGTGTCGGATTTTTGCCTGAGGCCGCCAAGTTCACCGACGTAATGCAAATCTTTGTTGCGACCTCGACGATAAGATAAATGCCTACCGCAAAATGTCTAACTGCTCCGGGCTCGAACCTGCCTGCCCACCGCGTTGAACCAAGCACCGCAATCCCAAGAGCGACCAACATAGGTATTTCAAACCAGTTGGCAGTCAGAAATTCCTTCTTTGAATCAGCATTAAAAAATCTTACGATTTTGCCGGCTATAAAAATACACAGCATGCCAAGCTGAACCTTATACAGAACCTTCACCGGCAACAGCGGTTCATCAAAACCGAATAGTACAACAAACGTCGCTACTACTACTGCTGATGTCAACGCCTTAATAGCTATTAATGTTCTTTCTAATTTCCTGTTTTTATAATGAATCTGCATGACAATAGCGTAAAACTTAAAACAAAAAAAGTAAAACTAAAATTTAGAAATTAAAACCAGTCTCTAAAAATAAAGTTCTGAAGATTTCACAATTGTTATTTAAAATTCAGCTTCAATTTACCTATGCGATATCTGCCAAGCCAAGCAAGTCACCGAACCTGCTTAGCAGCGCCCAACGCATACTTTCGTGCTCCGGTTTTGTCAGCACTGGGTCCCTAGAAATTAACTTGAAGGCATCTCTCCTAGCCATAACCAAAAGCTCGTAATCGTCAACGATATTGGCGATTTTCAAATCCGGCAAACCATGCTGTCGCGTACTGAACATCTCTCCCGGGCCACGCAGCTGTAAATCCTGCTCAGCTATTTCGAAACCGTCATTTGTTCTGGTCATTATCTCAAGCCGACTTTTGGCCGTATCACTGTCGGCCTGAGCAAACAAAAAACAATATGATTTAGCCTCACCCCTTCCTATACGCCCTCTCAACTGATGTAGTTGTGCCAGCCCAAATCTATCAGCGCCTTCTACTACCATTATTGTTGCGTTCGGCACATCAATACCCACCTCAATAACAACTGTAGAAACCAAAACATCTATTTTGTGCCCGCGAAACTCGCTCATAATCTGCTTCTTTTTCGCCGAAGGCATTCGGCCATGCAAAAGACCCACTGTGAATTCCTGAAACACTTTTTTGGAAAGCATCCCCCAGCCATCTGTCGCAGCCTTTATGTCACCGTTCTCCTCCGTGGGGGCAATCCGAGGATAAACAAAATATACCTGTTTCCTCGCCTTCAATCGCTCGCGGATAAACTCATACGCCTTTTGCCTGTCCTGTCGAGCAACCCAGCGCGTTACAACACTGCCCCGGCCCGGCGGTGAATGCTTTATAACAGAAACATCCAAATCGCCAAAGGCGGTCATCGCAAGTGTTCGAGGAATGGGCGTAGCAGTCATCACAAGACAATGAGCAGCCATTTGCTTTTGCCCCTCAATTTGTAATATGTCACTACCTCCTCGTAACTGCGCCCTTTGCGCAACTCCAAATTTATGCTGCTCATCAATAACCACAAAACCAAGTCTGGCAAATTCCACATCCTTTTCTATCAGCGCCACCGTTCCGACAACAATGTCAATCTGTCCCTTTCTAATCTGGCCTAAAAGCTCAGCCCTCTTTTTCCCCACCAAACCACCTGTTAACAAAACTCTCTTAACATCGCTGTTTCTCAAGTATCTTTCAATATTTATAAAATGCTGATTTGCCAGAACCTCCGTTGGTGCCATAATCGCCACCTGAGTTCTATTCGCAACCGCCAACAGCGCAGCATAAAGCGCAACCACTGTTTTGCCGGACCCGACATCTCCCTGCAAAAGCCGATTCATCGGCTCAGTTCTCGACATATCCGAAACAATCTCAGCTATACATTCATCCTGGTCCTTTGTAAGCAGAAACGGAAATCGCCTCCTGATTCGCCTGTCTATTTTCTCACTGCAACTCATCGGAACCGATGATAAGAGATGTTTACATCGAGACCGACGCAGTGCCAACCCCAACTGCATCAAAAACAGTTCATCGTACTTCAGCCGGCGCTTCGCCTTGGCCAACTTCTCCTCATCCGGCGGCAGATGTATCCATCGAAGCGCATTGACTCTTTTTATAAGCTGCGCCTTTTTAAGAAACTTTTCATCATAAAATTCTTCTACAAGACCATCGAGCCTCTCAAGTATTGGCCTGATTATACGCTTGATTTGTCTGCTGGACAGGTTCGCAGTCGCCGGATAAACACCTCCGCTGAAATACTCATCCGGCTCGGTAGTCTCCTTATCAACTATCAAAAATTTCGGATTAGTAAGTTGCTTTTGATGCTTATATAAACTGACCTTCCCACAGGCGACTATCACCTGACCGGGTTTGAGTTGATTACGTAAAAAACCTCCATGAAACCACATAATTCTACAAACACCCGTATCGTCAGCAACCATCGCCTCAAACATCTCCGGCTTGTGATAGTTTCTATAGTCCGTTGATTCTATCTGGCCAATTATGGTAACCGTACTGTCGACTTTTACCTGATTTATTTTGACGGCCTCGGGTGCAAAGACCCAGTCCCGGGGAAAATATTCCAGCAAATCCCCAACACTCTCAACATCCAGCCGAGCAAAGCTTTTCGCCCTCGCCGGTCCAACTCCTTTGAGGTACTGAACCGGCATCGACAAATCAAGCTTAGATTGAGCTTTTTCTCCCTCAGTCTTCAAATCCATACCTGCCTAAAAGCTGAACAAACCGAACACCGCAAATCAGCTTTTCTATGATTCTGCCTTCTTTTTTTTCGCAGACCACCAGTTCCTGCACACCCCCATAACCAACAGGCCCAATCATTAACCCACCATCTGCGAGTTGGCCTATCAGCGGCTGTGGCCATTTAGGCACCGCCGCCGTAATTATAATCCTGTCAAAAGTTCTCTGTTCCGGCCAGCCGCAACTACCGTCCCCAATGTAGAACTCCACATTTTCAATCCCCAGGCCCGTCAAAACCGCCTGAGCCGATGTAGACAATTCGGTAATTCTTTCTATCGTATAGACCTTCTTTACCAGCTTGCTCAATACGGCAGTTTGATAGCCACTGCCGGTACCAATCTCCAGAACCTCGCAATCGCTGTTCACCCTCAGCTCTTGTGTCATCAAAGCAACGATATACGGTTGAGAAATCGTCTGTCCCATCCCGATAGACAGCGGCCCGTCGGCATAGGCCTGCGCCCGTAGCCCCGCTGGAACAAACTCCTCACGACGAACCAAGCCCATTACATCCAGTACAGCAGGGTCAGTTATATCCCTGCCCATCAGGTCCCGTCTGACCATCCGCTCTCTGGCCCCTGAAAACCTATCTTCACTGTCTTTAGCCTGCATAACAATAATAATCGCTTCTAAGCCGCTGTTTTGCAAATCAAATTTCGCCAGTCATTAAATTCATTGCTATAGCCCTGTCAGATGATAAAATGCCATATTACAGCAAATAAAAAGACTATTTTCAAAAAATTTAGGAGACCGAGAAATGAAAGCGAAAAAGTTACTTTTCTACCTCTTAGCTGCCCTTTTAGCCGGCTGTGTGCCTGTTATGTCGCTAAACCCGCTCTATACTGAAAAAGACGTCATCTTCGAAGAAAAACTGCTTGGAAAATGGGTAGATTCCAACGATCCTAATAATACATGGGACTTTCAGCAACCCAACAAATCAGATAAGGGAACAGAAAAGACATATAATCTTATCCTCTCAGAGAAAGACAAGAAAGTAGGTTCATTTGATATACATCTATTAAAGTTGGAAAACAAAATTTTCCTGGATGCTTGCCCAAACAAATTCCCCTGCAAAGAACAAGATTCGGAAGAAATGGAGTGGCCGTATAACGCCTCCTTTATGATACCCGTCCACACATTCCTAAAAGTTGACTCTATCGAACCCCTGCTGAGGATTCGATTAACAGACGACGATGAGATGGAGAAACTGCTCAAGGAAAACCCCAATGCTGTAGAGCATACATCAATTGATGACACACCTGTCTTAACAGCCTCGACCAAAGAGCTTCAGGCGTTTGTCCTAAAATATGCCGATGACGGCAGATTATTCACCAATGAAATCATCCTAACCCGCAAAAAAACCAAAGACCCTAACGAACCTAATGGCAATGACCCAAATAAATCCAAAAAAGAAGAATAAATAAAGGTAACAGTGTATGGCCATTCAGCCGGAACTAAGACGTTATCTGGTAAATATAGACTCAGCTTCAACACCACAGCTTTTCACAGACTGTCTGGTGATAGGAGCCGGTGTGGCTGGTCTTCGCGCCGCCATTGAAGCATCTGAGAAGTGCAAAGTCATCGTCGTCACCAAAGCTGCTCTGCAGGACAGCAACACTTGGAACGCACAAGGTGGAATAGCGTCAGTGATTGACAAAACCGATACCTTCGAATCCCACATAGCCGACACGCTAAAAACCGGCTGCGATATTTGCGATCAAAGCGTGGTCGAGCTGGTAGTCCGCCAGGGACCGCAGCTTGTAAACCAACTACTTGAATGGGGCACTGATTTCGACCTAACCGACGGTCATATCGCCACTACGCTCGAAGGCGGCCACTCCCACCCCCGTGTCGCCCACGCTCACGGCGATGAAACAGGGCGAATCATCGCTGAAACCCTTATAAAAAACGTCACACAAAACCCAAATATAAAAATACTGGAAAACTTTTACACCGTCGATTTGCTTACCAATGACGAAAATAAATGTTTAGGGATAATTGGTTTCGGTCACAGAGGCCAGCAGATAATTTGGGCTGCAAACACTATACTCGCAACAGGCGGAATAGGCCAGCTTTACCGCGAAACCACAAACCCGGAAGTCGCCACTGCCGATGGTCTTGCAATGGCATATCGTGCCGGTGCCGTCCTGCGTGATTTGGAATTTGTGCAGTTTCATCCAACCACACTATACGTCGCAGGCGCTTCCCGCGCACTTATAACCGAGACGCTCCGCGGCGAAGGCGCTAAACTGCTGGACAACGAAGGTCGCCGGTTTATGGAAGAATACCACGAATCCGCCGAACTGGCACCGCGCGACATTGTCAGCCGAGCTATCCTTGAACAAATGCTGAAAACAAAATCGACCCATGTATTTCTCGATGTCCGACACTTTGATAAAAAGTATTTCGCAAAAAGATTCCCACTGATTAGTGAACTGTGTGAAAGCTTCGATATAGACATCAGCAAGGATTTGATTCCTGTTCGGCCAAGCGCACATTATATGGTCGGTGGCGTAAAAACCGACACATCCGCAAAAACGAGCATCGAAAATCTTTATGCCTGTGGCGAGGTCGCCTCCACCGGCCTGCACGGAGCTAATCGACTCGGCAGCAACTCACTGCTCGAAGGACTGGTCTTCGGCAAAATAACCGGCCAAGTTGTTAACCAACAAAAAGACACCTCTCAGCCCAGGCATCTCCAGATAAAGTATCAGACTCCATATTCAGACCGAACTAGGCTGGATACCGCCGATGTTAGAAACTCACTTAGAGCTCTGATGTGGCGAAATGCCGGCATTACCCGAAGGGCCCGGCCGCTGATAGAGGCACAGGAAATCATCAAATTCTGGCAAAGATATGTAATGGACAA
>CAZUTR010000005.1:8403-11533 GCA_964623545.1 uncultured Pirellulales bacterium
CGCGCTTGACTGCGCAAGCAGCCGCGGGGGCGGGAAAGTGCCACAGAAAATACACAGCCGAAAGGCAAAGGTGAAATGGTGCGGTAAGAGCGCACCGCGGTGTCGGTGACGGCACCGGCAGGGCAAACCCCACCGCCTGCAAGACCAAGTAAGCTGGTGCCCGGCCCGGGCAATACCAGCGGGTAGGTCGCTTGCCGGGTCCCCATTTTGCAACTTATTGCAAAATGGGAGCCCTCTGAAAGGCAGAGCCAACTGGTAACAGTTGGTCAAGATAAATGGCCGCTATGACAGAACTCGGCTTATAGACCCACTCTTTTGAATTGATTGATTTAGCCAGACACCGACTGACCTGCACCCCATACCTATTTTTAACCCTCAGTAGCTGTCTCCTCCTGCGCCTCCTGAATTTGCTTTGGAGGTTTAATCTCCAGCTGGTCTAAAAACGAGCCCAATCTCATACTGACCCTGACAATATCAGATTCAATACTCATACTGATTCTGCCCTTGTCAAGATTAACATGGTCAAACTCCAGCCCACCCGGCTCAACCAATCTTGATGCCAGAGAAGGAAAATTATCCAACTTAACTAAAACTCCCTCCAAAGATTGACTGATCAGCAGTCCATTGCTTTCAAGCTGTCTATTGTATCCCCCCATCCTATCCATATCACTTTGGAAGTCAGCCAAAACTGCTCTTAGCAATGCGATTCGTTTTACATTAATGTTGCTATAAGGTTTAAAAACTACCTGTATCCCTAAAACCAGTTCGCAGTCAAAATGAACGCCCGGCTTTCCAGATGCAAACATACTGCTGGACTTGGGTTTTTCATCTATAATAGCAAGGTACTTCCGATATACCATAGCATCCTGCTCAGTGTGCCACAAACGAGTCTTGTCGGTTTTGCTAATGCCCCCCTTGAATGCGACCATAGTGAACCAATTCTTGTACCCCTCTTTTCCCTCGCCCAACAAAGCATAAATGTCCTTGGAATGACTAATCAACCGAGAACTACCGGGCCCCGCTCGCAATTGAGCCAGTACTTCCGCGGATGAACTTTGCTTTAGCCCAATCTCGCGATATGGCTTGGCAATGTCATAGTTATACGGCAGCTGCTCTTTCTTAAGATAATCCACACCTGAGCAACCGCATAACAAAAAGCAAAAAACAACAAGGAATCTTATCGCTCTCATAAAATTGCCTCCTTCTCAGCAAAGCTAATCTATAGGCGTTAAACCTCTTTCGCGTCAATCCACTTCATCATCTTACGAAGTCCTCGGCCTACATCCTCCAATTGACAGCTATAGTCTTTTTCGTACAATTCTTTAAATTTCTTTAGTCCGCTTTTATATTCATTTACCCATTCCTCGGCAAAATTGCCCGAAGTAATCTCCGACAGGATTTTTTTCATCTCCGCCCTGGTTTTCTCGCCGATAATCCTCGACCCCCGTGTCAGGTCACCATACTCGGCGGTGTTGGATATACTGTATCTCATATAGCTCATCCCGCCCTGATACATAAGGTCAACTATCAGCTTCATCTCATGCATGCATTCAAAATAAGCTATTTCCGGCTGGTATCCCGCTTCCACCAACGTCTCAAAACCAGCCTTTATAAGAGATGTAATTCCGCCGCATAAAACACATTGCTCACCAAACAAATCCGTCTCGGTCTCTTCCTTAAAAGTCGTCTCGATAATTCCCGCTCTGGCCCCGCCGATTCCATTTCCCCATGCAAGCGCTATCTGCTTGGCATCACCGGTAGCGTCCTGCTCAACTGCCACAAGACAAGGCACTCCTCCGCCTTTCTCAAACTCACTTCGAACCAGATGCCCCGGGCCCTTCGGCGCAATCATAACAACATTAACTTCCTTCGGCGGAACAATATATTTGAAGTGAATATTAAAACCATGACAAAAACCAAGCGTCTGCCCTGCAACCAGATTAGGCTCTATCTGCTCTGAGTAAACCTTTGCCTGCATTTCATCCGGCACAGTTATAATAATCAAGGCAGCTCCTTCCATAGCTGTTTTTATACCACCTGGCGCAAAACCATGCTTGACCGCCAGCTTAAAATTGTCCGTTCCCTCCAGCTCAGCCACGGAAACTTCTATACCGCTGTCGCGCAGATTCAAACTGTGTGCATGCCCCTGGCTTCCATAGCCAATTATTGCAACTTTCTTGCCCTTCAATGCATCTATCGGTGCATCCTTTTCATAATGAATTTTCAACGCCATAATATATTCCTTTTTCGCTCTTCGATTAACTCATTTCAAAACACTAACATTATATAAAAAACGCTCCAGCAAACAAGATTCTTATATTAGTGAAGACCAAATGGGGCTCAAACCGGCAAATTTGTGCACATGTACATAAACATGCCCGCTACTCAGTTTTTGCCTGCCGAGGCATGGCTATCGTACCAGTCCTGGCCACGTTTTTAATACCATACGGGCGGCACATGTCGATAAAGGCCTCTATCTTCTCCTCCGGCCCACTGATTTCGACCATAACGAACTTCTGGCCGATATCCACAACCTTGCCCTTAAACGTCTCTATCAGCGATAAAATCTCAGCCCGCTTATCGGCCGGCGCGGAAATGCTTATCAGCATTAAATCACGTGCCACCACAGGCTGACCGACAAAGTCCTGAACCTTCACAACCGGAACAATCTTCTCTAATTGTTTCCGTACCTGTTCTACAACCTTGTCATCACCGATTACAACTATGGTCATCCGACTCAATTCCGGCTCTTCCGTCCGGCCGACAACAAGCGAGTCAATATTATAACCACGAGCAGCAAACATACCTGCCACATGCGCCAGAACTCCGGGCTTGTTTTCAACCAATGTACTTATTATATGCTTCATCTTGATTCTCTTTTTTTAACACAAAATTTTTATGCCAAACTCTCAAATATATCCAGCCCGTCCATTTCATCAAGACTCTTACCGGCAGGAACCATAGGCCAAACATTTTCTTCTCTTTCAACCCTGAAGTCAACAACACACGGACGCTTCTCGCTTAGCATTTTCTTAATTGCCTTGGGAACATCAGTTTTCTTATCAACCGTAATACCGACCGCTCCAAGCGCCTCAGCCACTTCGGCATAATCAGGATTCGCCAGATAGCT
>CAZUTR010000005.1:11543-22787 GCA_964623545.1 uncultured Pirellulales bacterium
AATAACGCTTTTTATAGAAAAGCTCCTGCCACTGTCGAACCATTCCCATATAGCCATTGTTCAGGATACAAACCTTTATCGGCAATTCGTACTGAACTGCCGTCCCGAGTTCCGTCATCGTCATATTAAAACTATGGTCGCCGTCAATATCAATAACAGTCGCACCGGGTGCGCCGACCTGTGCGCCCACCGCAGCCGGCAGACCATAGCCCATCGTACCAAGACCACCGGAACTGATTAGCTGTCGGGGTCTGCTGAATTTGTAAAACTGCGCAACCCACATCTGATTTTGCCCAACGCCGGTCGTGACTATAGCTTCGCCCTTAGTTTGCTTACACACTTCCTCAATAACATATTGCGGCTTAATATTGGAAGAACTCTTGTCATAGCGAAGCACAAACTTCTTCTTCCACTCCGCAATCATCTTAAACCAGTCTTTCCTTTCACGGAACTCAACTTGCTTGGCAAGTTCGCCCAATATAAATTTAGCATCGCCCACGACAGGAATATCGACACGAACGTTCTTCGATATGCTGGACGGGTCGATATCGACGTGGATTATCTTTGCCTTCGGAGCAAAAGTCTTCACCGGACCGGTCACTCTGTCATCGAAGCGAGCACCCACTGCAATCAACAAATCGCACTCTTGAACAGCGTAATTAGCATAAGCAGTCCCATGCATACCGAGCATATCCAAAGATTCCGGCTTGCTCTGGTCGTAGCTGCCAAGCCCTAAAAGCGTTGTTGTAACAGGCAGATGTGCCTTCTCCGCCAGCTCTCTCATTTCTTCGCTTGCGTTTGCACTTATTACACCGCCGCCGACATAAAGTACCGGACGCTGCGATTTATTTATTGCCGCAGCAGCCATGGATATCTGCCTTGCATTTCCTTGTGTCCTGATACGATAACCCGGCAGTTTCATCTCAGTTGTACCGTCTGCCGCACACCTGGCAACCTGGACATCAACCGGCAAATCAATCACAACCGGCCCAGGCCGACCCGTCGAAGCAATATGGAACGACTCTCGAATTATACGCGCTAGGTCTTTGACGTCTTTAACGATGCAATTATACTTCGACACCGGACGAGTAATGCCGGTGGTATCAGCCTCTTGAAACGCATCATTCCCGATAAGCTCCGTACGGACCTGTCCCGTCAAAGCTACCAAAGGCACCGAATCCATCATGGCTGTTGCAAGACCGGTTACCAGATTGCACGCCCCGGGCCCGCTGGTTACAACAATCACTCCAACCCTGCCGCTGGCACGCGCATAAGCATCCGCCATATGGCAGCCGCCCTGCTCATGACGAGGAATTATAAAATTAAACGGTGCATCGTATAACCTATCAAACAAGGGCAAGACCACACCGCCCGGATAACCAAACATCGTTTCGACACCCTGCTCGATAAGCGTATCGACTATTATTTGAGACCCTGTCTTGGTAGAAGATTGTTCGGCCGACTTGGCCGAAGAATGCGACTTGGACTTCATATTCTTTTCCTTTCCTGATAAACGCTATTTCGTTATTCCGGCAAATTACAGCTTTCCAAGGCCGCCCCGAATCGCCTGCTGCCCTCACCACAAGAGCAACCGACAAGCCCGAAGTTCCAGGCCTTACCATAATCCCGTAACCCCCGCCGCCCCGTTTCCGAAGCTAAGCCGCGAGGTCTCAGGATTGAATCTGTGCGTTTTCACCGCACAAACTCAAAAACATTATAAACCATACGCCTCTGCCTGTCAACTGTTTTCGGCAAATTATTCACAACGACTTAATTTTTCCCCCAATTCTTCATTCTCAACTCTAAATTCCCAATTCTCCTCAATTCTCCATTCTTCATTCCTCCTTCGCCTGGCGACCAAATAGCCGGCATCGGTTCGATTCAGGAGGGCAGGTTCATCAACGGACGATGGAAAACTGAGCTTTGGCTCAACGGCGACCAGAGCCATCAGGGCAGACACCTCCGCCTGCCGAACGAACGATACAGCATTCAAATAATAAAACTATATCGATATCATTGAATTGCTTGTCCTCATGATATGCGAATTTGTTTAGTGGGAATTGAGAACAGGTGCATCGCTTTGTTATAGGGCTAACATTCATTATTCAAACATAACATGCGTTATTCAAAAAAGGTAGTTTGAACAGTATCTTTAGTTGCATTTAAAGCTTCAGTTAAATTCTGTCTGGCTTTATCAACCAATTCAGCCTTTTGTATAATCTCATTTTTTTGTTTTTGAGTTTTTGGCCATGGGATTAACATCTCTGCTCTGAATATATTTTCTCTAACTTCCGGTTGTGAAGCCGTTATCGCAAGGTAATATACTTGTTTTCTAAAAAATTCCGATTCCAGTATACTCCATAAAATTAAAGCCTCTTTGTAATTTTCAGGCCTAATTCCAATAAAACCTGTGGTTACCAAGTTTCCATCATACCATCCAGGTATCAATACGGTCGTTCCACGGCTACTATTATTTTTTGCGAAGATTACATCATTCCTATGTACTTTTAATCGCCCCCTCGTTGGCAGATTTTCAAAATAATCCTCCCGGTGTTTAACTATTGTTCCATCAATGGTCACGTCACCAATCTCGAAATATTTAAACATCTTTCCTTCACATTCCACGACCTCATCTTTCCTGAGTGTCTGGATTAGATTAAATTCAGACCCTTTTTTCAGATCTATTTTGCCAGATTTGTATTGTTCAAATATTTCTTTCCGGGCTTTTTTAAGCTCAGGGGAATAATAAAATGCGTCAAGACGGTTTTTGTTAATTTTATCAGCAGAAATTGTAAATATTTGTAGAGGGCACCCTAAGGGTTCATCTGGATGCTCATTATGGATTATCTCTGAAAAGCTGGCACCGGATTTTTGCCATTCATAAAAATATTTTGCAACTGTTGGTAGGTTATTTCTTGCTGGAGTGTCATGCTGGTGGTCGTCATGTCCTATGTTATTCGTTATGGCCATGAAAATGTCGCCTTGTTCCTCATTCTTAGCTTTCTTTCTCAAATGGATCATTGAGGTTTTAATATTTGCATCGGCACGGAAAAAAGCATTGAACGGCAATGACACAATTTGAATGATTATAAAATTTTTCAGAATGTAATCACGGTACTTTGAACTTTTCTCTCCATTTAATACAGTGTCATCAATAATCGTAAGTAGCTCCCCAGATTCTTTCTTGAGTAAGTTTTCATATCTTTCTAAAAATAAGACGTTAGATTTTTCAGAATCAGAGATCTCCCCGGATCCTTTTTTGGCTATAGAATATTGTTGTAGTGTCCTTTTTTCTTTTTCATCTGAGGACTTATAATTAATACTGAAAGGGGGGTTAGTTAGCACCACATCAAATTGTAAATCTTTAAGATATTGCTTCAATTCAACCAAAGCATCCTTCTCCTCCTCATGGACACCAGGGTCAATAAGCATTTCTTTATCAAGCGAATTAGCCTTGAATATCTTACTGCCACCATCTCCGTGAAGATACATATTAAGGCGGCTTATTCGGGCAATTTTATCTGTTGAATCTATTCCGAACAAGTGATTGTTGCGCATTTCCTTAATATAGAGAGTTTTCTGCCGATTAGTTAATTGATTATTTTGATTGATCTGTTTTGTTATTTCAGCCATTGCATCAATCAGAAAACCTCCGCTTCCGCAACAACCATCCAGCACAAAAGGTATATTCTTACAGATAGCATTATTCTTATCGAAATTAACCTTAATAGACGCAGTCTCAACCATGTAATGCACTACACCTCTCGGGGTGAAAAACTGACCTAAATCTTTACCTCTCACTGTGGCGTTAAGGAATGTTTCGAACATTCGACCGTTTAAATCTTCATCAATCCCATATAGGTCATAATTCTGTAAGGCTTTAACAACTTCATATATGGTTGCTGAGGATAAGTTAAAATTCTCGCCTTGTTCAAAAATTCGTTTCTTTTCTCCCCTTTGGATTTTTCGTTCAAGCTCATCTCGTATCTGTCTAAAAAGAATTGAATCAAATGGGTTTGGCTCCACTGATGTCTGATTGTCAATCCAATGTGTAGAAAAAATAAAATCTTCTCTTTTAGGGGTTTGCCCCTTGTTAAGAATCTCATGAATTTTATTATCTTCCCTAATCTTAATAAACATCAACTTTGAGAACTCGTAAAAGGCGTCTGTAGGGCTTAAACTATCTTTCTTTCGGATGAGGTTGTGGCTATCGTGAAAGGTTCTAATCAATGTAGACAGCTCAGGTCTTTCAAACTTAAAAACGTTTTTAATTAGAGCAATTTGCTTAAATGCTGAGTATGACAGGTTTGAACGCAGCTCAAGCCATTTCTCGTTGTTAGCTTCAAAATCTTCAAACCTTAGGAAGAATATCGGTTCTTCGCTATCCCAAGGATAAACAATGAAACGGTGGCCATTTGTTAAAGCTGTATAACGAACAGGGTTTTTATTCTGATATTTCTGATTAAGATAAAGCGCATAGGCTGAAACTTGATAGTGGTATTCCTCAGGAGATTCACTCGTGCTCTTAGCATCTAATACAATTATTGGTTCACCAGCAGAATTAAACAAAACATAATCAGGCCGATAATTTTCCTTTTTTGAACCTTTACCAATGATTATCTTAGTGACAGATTCCTTACGACTGACTCTGTTATCAGGGTAATTCAGAGCCTTTAAAAATCTTTCCACAAAAAGAGCTTCAACAGAAGCTTCGTTCTTTAGGTCTTCAATAGCACAAAAAAGGTTCTTGCTTTTTCGAGCCATCACTTGCCCCTTTCATTAAGAAAATAGACTTTCCCTTTTCCAACTTTCTTCATAGAGATTTCTCCACGGTCAACCATTGCTTCAAGATAGCCTGAAACCTTTGCCTTGTCCTCATCGAACTTTTTCACTATCTCGGCATGCGTAAGGGGAGATTCTTCTTGTAGAAAAGTGTGAACTCTTTCGGCGATTGTTTTTACAGACATCTTTCTCCTGTCTTATTACTCAATCGACCACTTAATCGATTAATCAATCGTTCAAATAACCGTCTACGAAATCGATTTATTAGCTTAAATCAAATAATATGTCAAGAAAATCCCTCCAAGAACATACACTACCCAAAATCCCCCAATCCGTCAAATCCAATTCAAAAACATCCTTCCGCTGTCGAAATTTTACCCCTTAGAGGTTCCCCAATCCCACCCCCCTTGTCAAATTTTATATTATCCTGAGCAAACGCAGTGCGTCGAAGGGATACGAAATTGCCCCGCCTCCTTATAATATTTATCCCCCAGCCCTATGCTGGGGGTCAAAAGGCTCATTTTCTCATATACGCTTCACTCTCTCCACTTTTCCTTTTGAGTGAGGGATTTTATTCTAATACAACCCTTTCAGTCTCGACCGAGCGGAGTCGTACTGGAGTACTTCGAGCATCGAGCTGTGTAACGCAGTAGTTGTATAAAATAACCACTCAAAAATTTACTTGAAAAAACAGCCATTTTTTGGTATAATACTAACAATTGGGGGAGGCCCCGAAAACGGGGCTGCGGAGACCCGCACGCATAGGGCCGGCGCCCAAGTCAAATTTAACCATAAGTCCATTTATATTAAGTACTAGCAGGCTATATGAAAAGAGCCGACATACTTGGTACAAGTAAGCAGTGTCAAACTGCTTGTCGGCTGAGGACGAAACTTATGTCGATGCTTGCATCAGTAAAAAGTTTAGGCCAAAGACGCTATGCTGGCTCAATCTCTGCGTTCTCTGTGCCCTCTGTGGTTAATAATAATTCGTGCCTTAGCGACTTTGTGGCCAAAATCCGCGTTAATCCGCGGTTAAAATGTCTCAACCAAATTGACCAAATTATGCAAAACAAACCCAATTTCCCGAACATCCAAATAAACATAAGTGCTTCATATACAAAGGATTACGAAAATGCACAGTTCGTCGGACGCCGAAAAAACAAACCCAAACAAAGCCAATTTCAAATCGTAGAAAACTTAATTGCTTTAGAAGCGATTTTCGGTATAATCACCGAATCAGAATAAACTTAGGAGAACCTTATGTGCGAACAACCCGGCCCCAATGATAAAAACAAAAACGAAGAACAGACCTTTGAAGAAAAGGTCAAAAATATAATCGATACCATCAGGCCAAACCTTCAGAGCCATGGTGGCGATATCGAACTGGTCGCAACCGAAGATGACAATACCGTCAAAGTCCGGCTCCAGGGCGCCTGCAGCGGCTGTCCCGGCGCGCAAATGACACTTAAAATGGGCATCGAACGCCTGCTGAAAGAAAACATCCCCGAAGTAAAAGAGGTCATCGCCGTAAATTAAGGTTCGATATTCACAAAGCCACAATATACGTGCGTATCCGGCTTCTATTAGAAATGCTCAGCAATTTTCCCCCGTGTAGGCTTTTCTATTACGCCTCTTTCCGTAATGAAAGCGGTAATGTTCTGCGCCGGCGTTACATCAAAAGCAGGGTTAATAACACCAACGCCAACGGGTGCGATTTGAGTGCCGGCAAATGTTGTCACTTCATCCGCCTCTCTTTGCTCGATAGGTATTTGCTCACCACTTTTTATACTCAAATCGAATGTGCTTGACGGAGCTGCAATATAAAACGGCACGCCGTGCTCTTTTGCAAGAACACTCAAACTATAAGTGCCGATTTTATTAGCTGTATCGCCATTTGCCGCGATTCTGTCGGCTCCGGTTATAACCACATCGATTTTGCCCTGCTTCATAAGTAAGCCCGCCATATTGTCACAAATAACCGTAACATCTATCCCCGCCTGTTTCAGCTCCCAGGCCGTCAGCCGAGAACCCTGCAGCAAAGGTCGCGTCTCATCAACATAAACAGTAAACTTCTTTCCTCTCTTTGCCGCTTCATAAATTATCGACAAGGCCGTCCCCTGCCCAGCCGTTGCAAGCGCTCCCGCATTACAATGCGTCAAAACCCCTGACCCTTCCTTAATAAACCTCTCGCCGTTCTCTCCAATCCGCCGACACATATCAACATCCTGCTTGTATATGGAGTTTGCCTCCGCCAGAACAAGCTCTCGCAGGGACTGTAAGCTCGCCTTTGGATTAGCTTTTACGAATCCTTCCGCTTTCTTCTTAACCCTATTCAACCCCCAGAATAAATTTACTGCTGTCGGTCGTGATGATGCCAAAAGTTCGCCCGATTTATTCAGACATTCCAATCCCTGCTTTAAACCATCCTCATCGTTTAATTGCTGTAATCCCAAAACCAGCCCATAAGCCGCTGCAACACCCAAAGCCGGCGCGCCCCGTACCGCAAGTGTTTTAATCATCTCGAAAAGCTGCTCTACATCCCGACACTGTAATTTTACAAATTCCTCCGGCAATCGACGCTGGTCAACTATCTCCAAATATCCGTCCGCTCCTCCAATCCATTTCAGTGCCTGAACAATCATAACTAATTCTCAATCACTTATGTGTACGCACCTTAACCAGTTCGCAGTTTATCCTTCAGATACTTTGCGGTATAGCTTTTCTTGTTTTTGATAATCTCTTCCGGCTTACCCGCAGCAACAACCTGTCCTCCCGCATCGCCGCCCTCCGGCCCAAGGTCTACTATGTAGTCTGCCATCTTAATAACATCAAGATTATGTTCAATTACCACAACAGTATTACCCATATCACATAACCGCTGCAATACATTCAATAAATTATGAATATCCGCAAAGTGCAGTCCCGTCGTCGGTTCATCCAGCACATACAAGGTATGTCCCGTAGCGGCCTTGCCCAGCTCTGCCGCCAGCTTTACCCTCTGCGCCTCACCACCGGAAAGTGTTGTCGAAGACTGGCCCAACTGCATATAACCCAGCCCAACATCATTAAGCGTTTTCAGAAAACGCACAATCGTCGGGAAATTTGCAAAGAAATCCAGCGCCTTCTCTATCCTCATATCGAGCACATCGGCGATATTCTTGCCCTTATACGTAACCTGCAAAGTCTCCGGATTGTACCTGCGGCCCTTGCACTGCTGACAGGTTACATAGACATCCGGCAAAAAGTGCATCTCAATTTTCTTCGTCCCCTGGCCTTTGCAATACTCGCACCGCCCGCCTTTAACATTAAAGCTGAACCTGCCGGGCTTATAACCACGAATCTTTGCCTCGCGCGTCATCGCAAACAGTCTTCTTATCACATCAAGTACGCCGGTATATGTAGCCGGATTACTCCGCGGCGTCTTTCCAATCGGTGACTGATTTATCTCTATTACCTTATCAATATACGAAGTTCCAAGAATTGTCCCATGCCTGCCCGGTCTCTCACGCGAACCATACATCCGGCGCCTAAGGGCCCTGAGCAAAATTTGACTGACTAAAGTGCTCTTGCCGGAACCTGAAATTCCCGTTACGCAAGTAAATACACCAAGTGGAAATTTGACATCGATATTCTTAAGATTGTTTTCCGCAGCGGTTTTGACCTCAAGGCATTTTCTCAGATTGTACTTGCGCCTTTTAACCGGCAGAGCTATCTGCTCCCTGCCGCTGAGATAATCACCTGTAACCGACTTCCTGCACCTCAAAACGTCATTAAAACCACCCTGTACAACAATCTCGCCGCCGTGCGCCCCCGCACCTGGCCCGATGTCAATAATACGGTCGGCACTTTTTATAATATCTTCATCATGCTCCACAACGATGACGGTATTGCCTATCCGCGTGAGCTGCCGAAGTATTCCAAGCAGCCGGTCATTGTCACGCTTATGCAGTCCTATCGTCGGCTCATCAAGCACATAGCAAACCCCAACCAGACCGCTACCGACCTGCGTCGCCAAACGAATCCGCTGGGCCTCCCCGCCGGCCAAGGTGCCGCTTTTCCTGTCAAGTGTCAAGTAGCCAAGTCCGACATTAACCATAAACTTCAGCCGGGCTTTAATCTCCTTCAATATCTGCGTGGCAATCAGTGACTTTTCCTTGTCCAGCTTCAATTTATTGAAAAACTCCTGTGCTTTCTCGATACTAAATGCTGTTAACTGATGTATGTTCCTGCCCCCGACGGTAACTGCAACCGCCTCAGGCCTAAGCCGTGCCCCTCCGCAACTTCTGCAGGCAGTCTCTCCGAAATAGCTGTGCAATCTGGCCTTGACATATTCGCTCGTGGTCGACTTCCACCGCCGGGTAAGGTTTGGTATCACTCCTTCAAAACTCAATCCGTATTTTCTTTCATCAGCCGCCATTGTGCCGTACATTAAAATCTTTCTTATATCAGCCGGTATTTTCCCAAAAGAAATCGATTTGCTGATGCCAAAGTTCCTGCAGAACCGCTTTATAAGCCGGTTATAAAAAATATTCATTCTTTTGCCGCCCTTGCGCCAGGCATCGATAGCGCCGTTTTCCAGCGACACTCCTTTATCCGGTACAATAAGGTCCGGGTCAAACTCGAGAATTGTTCCGAGCCCGTCACAGCTTTTGCACGCACCGTAAGGACTGTTAAAGCTAAACAGCCGCGGCGATAACTCTTCAAGACTTGCCTGCGGATGCTCAGGACAGGCAAACTTCTCGCTGTATATAACCTTTGTCCATTCGCCGTTGCCCCCCTTTTTATCATCCGCCCCCGGCTCCTGTACCAACACCAAAACAACACCATCGGCCAGCTTCAGTGCTGTCTCCACCGAGTCTGCCAATCGCGTCCGAATCGCACTTTTGATAATCAACCTGTCCACAACCGCCGCAATCTCGTGTTTTTTATTCTTATTCAATGCCGGCACACCACCGCTTCGGGACACATCGTAAATCCGGCCATCAACCCACACCCGAACAAATCCTTCACGCTGTATGCCCGTAAAAATGTCCCTATGCTCTCCCTTTTTGCCTCGAACCAGTGGAGCACAAATCTGCACCTTCGTCCCCTCCGGCCGAGATAGTATTGCTTCCACTATTTGCGAAGAATGCTGGCTGGTTATCTCTTTTCCGCACACCCAGCAATGCGGCTGACCAACGCGGGCAAAAAGCAGCCTGAAATAATCATAAATTTCTGTAGTAGTAGCCACGGTCGAGCGCGGATTACCACCAGCGCTTCGCTGCTCAATTGCGATAGTGGGCGGCAGACCCGTAATATCCCTGACGGCCGGTTTTTGCATCTGCTCAAGAAACTGCCTCGCATACGAACTGAGCGACTCGACGTACTTTCTCCTGCCCTCGGCATAAATCGTATCGAACGCAAGCGAGCTCTTGCCCGAACCGCTTATGCCGGTTATCACAACCAATTTATCCCGTGGAATACTCAGGTCGATATTCTTGAGGTTGTGCTCCGCCGCCCCGGTAATCTTAATCGCTTTTTCCATCCGCTGCGCCATATCACCCTCTTGTTACAACAAGTAATGCCCTCTAAAAAAACAACAATAATCCAAATAAATCATTGTAACATAAGAATTCAAGAAGGTAAAATGTTTTCCGCTCGACAAATGCTTCGACTTACTTTCTCGACTATCGAAATATACCCCTTAGGCTGATATGCAGATAAAAAAATTACACAACTGGAATCTTTCTTATGCTGAGGCGATGGCTTTACAGAAAAAACTCGGCCAAACTGTGCAGTTCATCAAATTAAAGACCGAGCCCAAAACCATAGCCGGTATCGATTGTGCCTTGAGCAAAGATGGTCAAAATATCATCGCCTCAGCAATAGTTTTAAGAATCCACACCGCTAAAAAGGGACTTTGGGAACCTATAAGCCAGCCGGATTTTGAGATTATAGAAAAAACAACCGCATCGGAGAAACTCACCCTCCCATATATTCCAGGCCTGCTCTCATTTCGCGAATCACCCGCCTGCCTTGCAGCAGTTGAAAAGCTTAAAACTGAACCGGACCTGTTTATGATTGACGGTCAGGGATTAGCGCATCCCCGCAGACTCGGACTCGCCTCACACCTTGGATTATTCTTCGACAAACCAACCATCGGCTGTGCAAAAAGCAGATTAACCGGCACCTTCAACGAACCGCCGCCTGACAAAGGTGCTCATAGTCCACTGAAGGATAAAGAGGAAATTATCGGTGCGGTTGTCAGAACGCGTGCAAATGTAAAACCGCTCTTCATCTCTGTGGGCAATAAATGCACGCTTGAAGATGCAATTAAAATCACCCTCGACTGCACTACAAAATATCGCCTGCCGGAACCAACCCGCCTCGCCCATCAATTCGTCAGTAAAGCAAAGCTGAATATATAACCACGATTTCAATTATAAAAAGCCACCCCCCCATTTAGCACTTCAGCTCTCCGCC